>CAZTNR010000014.1:0-32279 GCA_964614955.1 uncultured Oscillospiraceae bacterium
GCATTGGTTTCTCTTGTAATGAGATTTCGTCCATAGACATTTCTTGCAGTTTCGTCATTGTTTTCGTCCTGCTCTTCGATAACTACATTACCGTCATAAACATAGTATGTTAAATCGCCGTTGATCGTTCTTGAAAACTTTTTGCCATCGGCTGTGTAAGCGTTTTCAATTACGTCTACACCCTGTTCTATCTTTGTAAGGCGGTCAAATGCGTCGTACTCATAGAATGTTAAGAGGTCATCTGTTGCTACGCTCCGAAGTTCAAGATTAACTCCCTCGTTTGATTCAGGAACGTTCGTAATTCTCGTCCATTCAGAAATCTGATTGCCGTTGTTATCGTAGCCATAGTATGTTGTCGCATTACCCGTAACAGCCTGTGTCAGGCGGTTTTCGTTGTCATAAGTGTAGTTTGTTACAACAACTGTTTCACCGCTTGTACTGGTCTTGGAAAGCCTGTTCCCGGCATTGTCGTAAGTATATTCATTCGTACTTCCGTCAGGATTTATCACCTTTGTAAGTCTGCCTTGAATGTCATATTCATATGAAGTTGTACCCTTGTTTACACCTGCTACAATCTCGGTCTTTGAAATCTGATTCTTGTAGCCGATTGAATTATCATCATAAACATATGTGAAGCTGTCAAGTACATCTTCTGCAGCATCAAGGGTTACAAGCGTCAGAAGATTGCCTTCACCGTCATATGTATAGGTGGAAACGCTTCCATCGGGTTTTGTGGTTGACTTTAGTCTTCCGTCATCGTAATAATTATACCATGTAATATCCGTTCCGTCAATAACCTTTACAATTTTATCTTCGCTGTCGTACCACTTTATGTTCATTACTGAGCTCTCTTTTTTCTGTCTTCAGATTTTCAAGTAACATTACGAGTATTGGTATCAGAATAATCTGTACCGCAATTCCGGGAATTGCATTTGTAAAGGCACCTGCAAGAAAAGCCGCAAAGGTGAAGCTTTTACCGCTAAGTCCCATACAAATAAACATTACCGCACCCCAGATAATCCGTCCTGCAAGCATAGCAGTAATCAGTGAGCAATAGATAAACGGCTTTTTGCGGGGAAGGATTTTGTGCATAAGTCCCGAAACAGCACCGTAAACCGAAAGCTCGAACGCCATACATAGTGCTTTTGGAAATAAAGGCGGCATTCCGAGAGTAAGAGAACGCATAAGAGGGGCTGTAAAGCCGACAGCTGCTCCCCAAACAGGGCCACATATAAATCCGCAAAGCAAAACAGGCAGGTGCATCGGGCAAAGCATAGCTCCGATTTCGGGAACCTGCCCCGTAAGAAAGGGCAAAGCATAGCTGAGTGCCAGAAAAAGTGCGGAAAGAGTCATTTTAAAAAGCTTGTTTTTGTTTTTCATTATGAGGTTCCTTTCTGAAATAAGACAAAAAGGCACCATCATCTCTTCAGAGACAATGATACCTTATAGTACCGTTTCAAAAAATATAGCTGAAAAAGAAACTTCGGTTCCGACATTATTCTTCTGAATAACATTGACATTATACAGTAGTATCCCTGTTTTGTCAAGCGGTTAATGCTCTTTTAAGCGCGTTTTTTTGTTGATGATTACGGATAGCTTTTCGATGGTGTCGGAAATAAGCTCGGAGGTGTTTGCCGTACGTATACTTGCAACAAGATTGCCGCATCTGTTCATCGGTATCAGAATGCGTTCTGCCTGCGACTGTGCGGCGGCAAGCGCCATTTTTGGGGTTATTTCGCCAAGAAGAGAATCGGCGATTACGATTCCTATAGGGCCTATTATAACGTCGGCTTTTCTGCAGGCGACTACTGCGGGGTTTTCTCCGGTGGCAGCATTTTTTGCTCCGGCTTTCAACATATTTGCCGTAGCAAGGGCGTTTGTGCCGATAGCCGTAAGCTCTGTGTCCGAAAAGCCCGACAGAATTTCCTTTACAAGACGGGCACCCAGCTGTCCGCCCTGACCGTCAATAATTACTACATTCATTGTATGTCCTCGCAGTCTGTTAGTTTTATGCTCCTTCCCTTGGTATAGAAAAGTATAACACATAAAAGCCTGTGTGTAAATATGTCAGCCCAAAAAGCCGGAACAAAAATTTTCCCCGATGCTTTGCAAATCAGTACATAAATCTGTATTCACGCCTCCATTTTGACGGAGGCATTTTGTTTTGTTTTTTGAAAACCAGCGAAAATCTGTCGGCACTTTCAAAACCGCATTTTTCGGCAATAATGCTTATGGGCTCATCGGTATGAAGGAGAAGCTCTTCGGCGTTTTTTATCCGTACCGTGTTTATGTATTCACAAAGACCTGTTCCTGTGCTCTTTTTAAAAACCGAGCCGAGATAATACGGATGATAGCCAAGGTGGGATGCGATGCCTTCGACAGATAGCCTTGAGGCGTAATTGTTTTCGACGTACTTTAAAGCAAGAAGTGCAGGTCTTGATGACTTTTGGTTGTGTAAAACGAATTTTGAAAGCTCGATTATGATAAGCTTTAAAAACGCCCCGCAAACCGACTTTTTATATTCGCCGCCCTGCTTTGAAAGCTCTGAAAGTCTAATCAGATCATTTCTGAGAAACACGGCGTTCTTTACCGAAAAGGGGCGGGAAAATATTTTTTCGTCAATGGATTTATACGAGGGTCTTTCCGACGCAGGATCAAAATCACGCTCGGGAACAGGTCTCAGCGTTCCGTCGTCCTGTCGGTAGGCGTCTGAAAAATCAAAGTTTACGGAAATAAAATTCAAGGCTTCCTTTTCGTCCGACTGAATGTGATATGAGCATCCCGACGGATAGTAGCATAATGTGTCGGGACAAAGCTCGAAATCACCCTTTTCGGTAAAAAGTATTCCTTTGCCCGAAAGCACATAGAAGAAACGGCAGTCGTATGCCCTGACGTAGCTTTTGTTTGGAAGATGGTTGCCGAGAGCTATATATCTCAAAAACGGAGTGTTGTTTTTCATAATTACCTTTAAATCTTTGTTTTGATAGGATTTGTGTTTGCTGACCACATTGATTATATCACAACTGTTTAGTAAAATACAAGTATAAATTAATGTGAGGAATGAAAAATATGATGTCTTATATCTTTGGTATTTTGGGGATTGGTTCAACTGTACTTATATACCAGCAAAAAACGCGGAAAGGTCTTGTTTTATCAAAGCTTCTTTCGGACGTAATATGGTTTTTATATTATTTTTCCCTGTCTGCGTATTCGGGTGCGGCAATAGCTGTTATCGGTATGGTGCGCGAGCTTGTTTTTGTAAACAAGGAAAAGAAATGGGCAAAGCATCCGTTGTGGCTGGTATTTTTCCTTGCACTTTCCTTTGGCTGTGCCGTGTTTACCTGGAAAAATGTATTCAGCCTGCTTCCTTGTATTGCCTCGGCGGTATCCGTTATCAGCTTCTGGATAGGAAACCCCTGGCTTTCAAGGATTTTGTCCTATCCGATTTCGGCTTGTATGCTGACATATGATATTACCTGCAGTGCGGTACTAGGTATAGTAAACGAACTCTTTACCGTAATATCCTCAGTTATCGGCGCAATACGTCTTGATAGAAAGAAGGAGAATAAATGACTAAGCCTGTGTTTACAAAAAAGAACAACGGTCCCTTGCAGATTGTACACGATTTTCGTTTTACGGCACTCAACGTCAGTGACGATTATTCGTTTCTCGACACGGCGTGCCACGAAGAAAAGCTCAAATATATGAAAAAAAGAGTTGACAGCCTTTTGAAAAAAGGATATGGCGGTATTGTCCTTAATGTCGATCACAGAGATTATCTTGAGAGCCAAGAATCCTTTGAGAGGGTAAGGGAGATTGCACTTTATGCCAAGAGCCTCGGTATGAGGGTGTGGCTTTATGACGAGCAGTATTATCCGTCGGGGTCTGCAGGCGGATTTACGCTTCTCGGTCATCCCGAGTATGAAGCATCGGCACTGTCTTTGGTTACAAAGCATATTTGTATTAACAAAGGCGAGGGTGCAATAAGAGTGCCGAGTCCTCTCGGACATTCACCCTTGAGATTTGCAATTGCCGTTCCTGTAATTGACGGAAAAGAAGTCTTTGAAAAAAGAATTGATGCTTCCTCTTGCACCGATATTGCAGGCGGGCTGTGCTTTGATGCGCCGATTGGTGAATGGAAGGTATACTGCTTCTTTGAAAGGGTGCTGTTTGAAGCAACAAAGCTGTGTCAGGGCACACGTGCTTCAAGAAGATATATAAACATCCGAAGCAAAGAGGCGGTGGAGCGTTTTTATGACGTAACCTTTGAAAACGGATATAATAAGCTGTTTGAAAGGCTAGGGGATGCGGTGGATGCCGTATTTACGGATGAACCCAATACACCTCTTTATATATCGTGGCGGAATCCGCAACGAAGAACTGCGTTCGAGTCTTTTTCAAAATACGATTTTTCAAATAACGACATTCCCGTATATCCGTTTGTTCCGTGGCATAAGGATGTGCCCGGACTTTTCAGAGAAAGATACGGCTGCGACTTATCATCGGTGCTTGTTGATATTTTTGTTGAAACAGATTTGACAAAAAAAGCAAGGTGTGATTTCTACTCCCTGCTTTCCGATATGGCACTCGAAGCCTTCCCAAAGCAGATGCAGAAAAAGCTGTCTTGTCTCGGTGTAAATCTTTCGGGGCACTATTACGGTGAAGAAGGCTTTGATGTTCAGCCCTTTTACTACGGTGACATCTTAGAGCACCTGTCTGCTATGGGTATTCCCGGCTGCGATAACTTAAAGAGTGAAGCGGATGCGTTGCGCTTTTGTAACGCCTGCAAGCTGGCATCCTCTGCTGCCCATATATCAGGCAAGGACAGGGTTATGATTGAGGCATCCAATATGACAGACCGCAATCAGAATATAACACCCGAGCTTGCAAAGGAGGCGGTTTCCATTATGTTTGTCCACGGGGTAAACCTTATAACTTCCTATTACAGTGAAAATTTGTTTAACGAGAAGGGAATGAAGGATTTTACAAATCATATTTCAAATCTCACCACTCTTTTTGACGGCGGAAAATATGTGACCGACACATTCCTTTATTATCCCTTTGAAGAGTTTTGTGCAACTCTCGAGCCCGAAGGAACTCTTGAAGTCGGCGACGGCTTCCACGACAGATTCGGCGTAATGGAAACATCAAAAAAGCTTATGCAAAGCAAGGCGGCATTTGATTTCATAAACAGCAAAAGACTGCTTGAATGCGAAATATGCGACGGCTATATCATATCTCCCAACAGAAACAGAATTTGTAATATTGTTTTGCCAAACACAGGCTTTATTCAGAACCCGAAGCTTTCCGAATATCTTGAAAAAGCAAAGCAAAAGGGAATTAACGTAATCACTGACGGTAAAGACGTATCGTTTGACGGTATATCAAAAATCCTGTCTATGGATGACAATGATCCCTATATTCTGTTTATGAATAAAAGCTTTGACGGATATGATTTATATATGATTGTGAATACAAAGGACGAATCCTTTGAAACAAGTGTAAATATACCCTGCAAGGAAGGCGACCGCTTCTGCAGCATAAATCCGGAAAATCTTAAAACGGAAGATGCTGATGCGGAAATTAAAGATACTTATGCAAAAATACATATTAAGGCCGATGCCGGTATGCCGGTAATTATTTGTAAGTACTGAGTTGTATATAATTTATATCAATGTTAAACCAAAAGAGCACCACGAAATGCGTGGCGCTCTTTTGCTGTGAAGACGGGTATTTTTGCAGGCTGTTTTCTAAACGCAAAAAGCCCCACAGGGTTAGAATCCCTGCTGATTATAGCACAATAAAGAAAAAAACAGCACCCTGTTGGGTACTGTTTTTTCATATGGCGGAGAGACAGGGATTCGAACCCTGGAACGGGTATTAGCCGTTACACGATTTCCAGTCGTGCGCCTTAGACCAGCTCAGCCATCTCTCCAAACCTATTTTGTTTGCCGCCGTTCGGACAGCTTTAATAATATACCATACAATTTTTTGTTTGTCAAGACTTTTTTTGAAATATTTAGTTTTTTTGGTTTGATATATTGAAAAAGATGTTTTTGTGTGCTACAATACACTATATAATATTTAAAGGATACGTGCAATATGAAACACTTGCAGAATCTGCATACTCATACAACCTATTGCGACGGTAAGGATACACCCGAGCAAATGATTGCGAAGGCTATGGACAGGGGACACTTTTCCGTAGGCTTTTCGGGGCATTCCTATATGCACTATGCTCCCGAGCATTCAATGTCGCTTGACGGGACAGAAGAGTATAAAAGAGAAATTCGTGCCCTGGCTGAAAAGTACAGAGGCAGAATAGAGGTTTTTTGCGGCCTTGAATTTGATATGTTCTCGGAAATTGACCTTACCGGTTATGACTATCTGATAGGCTCAGTGCATTATTTCGTGTTCGGCAAAGAGTATGTCGGTTTTGACCGTTCCGGTGACGTGGTAAAAGGCATAATTGATACATATTTCGGCGGTAACGGCATCGAATACGCCAAGGAATACTACAGACTTCTTTCCAAATTACCCGAGTACGGAAAATTTGATATAATCGGTCATTTTGACCTCATAACAAAACACGCCGATAATGTAAAATTCTTTGATGCGGATTCAAAGCAGTACAGAAATGCCGCAATAGAGGCGGCAGAGGCTTTGCAGGGTAAAATTCCCTTTTTTGAGGTTAATACGGGTGCAATTGCAAGGGGCTACAGAAAAACTCCGTATCCGGCTCCTTTTATCGTTAAGGAGCTTAAACGCCTCGGATTTGGTGCCGTAGTATCCTCCGACTGCCATAACGGAGATTTTCTTGACTGCAGCTTTGACAATGCCGCCGAGCTTTTGAGGGAATGCGGATTTAAGGAACGCTATGTACTTACCGGGCGAGGATTTGAACCGGTATCGCTATAACTTAACGGAGAAATGCAATGAGTATTTTAACAGGAATAATACTTGTCTTTTCTGTACTGGGTGCAGTCGACAGGATTTTAAATAACAAATTCGGTATCGGCGGTGAGTTTGAAAAGGGCTTCAAGCTCTTTGGCGAGCTTGCTTTATCTATGATCGGTATGATAATAATATCGCCTTTTCTTGCCGACATAATGAGACCTTTCTTTTCGGTGCTTTCGGATACCTTGCATATTGACCCGTCAATCGTTCCGGCGTCTCTTTTTGCCAATGATATGGGCGGTGCACCCCTTGCGGTTGATGTGGCAGCCGATGAGAAAATCGGTATGTACAATGCCCTTGTTGTTTCTGCAATGATGGGTGCTACCATATCCTTTACCGTGCCTGTGTCGCTTGGGATGGTGAACAGAGAAAACCACAGAGAGCTTCTTCTTGGACTTCTTTGCGGTATTGTGACAATTCCTCTCGGATGCTTCGTTTCGGGAATTGCTTGCGGGCTTGATATTGTACAGCTTTTGATAAATCTTATCCCTCTTGTTTTGTTTTCCGTGCTTATTGCGGCGGGACTTGTGAAATTTCCGTCCTTGTGCGTGAAGGTGTTCAGCTGTATTGCCTATATTATCAAGGCGCTTATAACAGTCGGACTTGTAATCGGAATTGTCAGATTCCTCAGCGGGTATGAGGTGATAAAAGGGCTTGAAACAATTGAGAACGGCACGCTTATCTGTCTTAATGCAAGTATAGTAATGACGGGTGCTTTTCCGTTTATGTTCGTTCTGTCAAAGCTGTTGTCAAGACCCCTGAAAATAATCAGCAGAAAAATCGGAATTAACGAAACCTCTGCGGTGGGCTTTGTTTCGTCTCTTGCCACCAATCTTACAACCTTCGGTATGATGGAGAAGATGGATAAAAAGGGTATTATTATGAATTCTGCCTTTGCCGTGTCGGCATCCTTTACCTTTGCAGGACATCTTGCTTTCACAATGGCATTCAATGAAGAATATGTATTGCCTGTAATAATGGGAAAGCTTACGGCGGGTGTGTGCGCACTTGTTTTGTCATATTTTCTTTTCTGCAAAGAAAAAACAAAGTAAACAGCGAAAGGAACAGAGTATATGTACTACGCAATTATTGATGCACAGAGTGAAATCAGCAGACTCACAACCGTTGCCTACGGCAGAGAGCTGTCGGATATTGCCGACTGGTTTGCCGATGAATTTACAGAAAACTATGAGCTTTACCACGAGGATACACCCGACAGCTCAGATGAAAAGGTTCTTAAGCAGTGCGAGGAAATCAGATACGTTGCAAAAGAGGGCGGACTCGAAAAGAGTGACCTTGTAGGACTGTCCTTTGCCGTATCCGATATCTCGGTTGACCTTTACGGTATATATGAAACCTATGAGGAGTTTGCCGCGGCGTTCACCGAATTTGTTGCGGATAAGCCGAAGTATGTGAAGATTAAGCCTGAGGAAAACCCTTCTGATATTCTCGCCGAATGTGACAGACTCAATTCTTTGCTTGTAAGAGCCAGCATCTAAGGTGAAGTTATGCTTGACAGTTTTGTTTTCAGTCTGAATGCGGCGCTGCCGGTGTTTCTTGTAATGCTTGTCGGAAGGCTGCTTAATAAACTCGGACTTTTTCCCGAAAGCTATGCATCGGCAACGGATAAATTCGTCTTTAAGGCGGCACTGCCCGTGCTTCTCTTCAGGGATATATCCTCTATGGATTTCAGGCAGGATTTTGATGTGAAGTTTGTGCTTTTCTGTGCTCTTACATCAGTTGTAATGTTTCTTGCCGTATGGATTGTGTCTTTTGCGCTTATCAAGGATAAATCAACCGTCGGCGCATTTACACAGGGCTCGGCAAGAGGGTCTGCCGCAATTCTCGGTATTGCCCTTGCGACAAATATATACGGCTCGTCGGGACTTGCACCGCTTATGATTTTTGCGGCAGTGCCTGTGTTTAATATTATGTCGGTAATAATTCTTGCCTGCTCTGCGCATAAGAAGGATAAAAAAATAAGCTTAAAAGGAATCTTAAAGAGCATTGTTACAAACCCCATTATTCTCGGCATTTTTGCGGGACTTCCTTTTTCCGTGTTTGATATAACCCTGCCGTCAATAGTTGCGGGTGCAGTTGACAGTATTGCCGTGACTGCAACGCCTATGGCACTTCTTGCAATCGGTGCGGGCTTTCGCCTTGACGAAGCAAAAAAGAAATTTGCACCGTCGCTTGCGGCAGCCTTTGTCAAGCTTTTTGTGCTTCCTCTTGTGTTTCTTCCGATTGCCGTTGCGCTGGGCTTCAGAGAAAGTGCCCTTGTGGCAATATTCGTAATGCTCGGCTCGCCTACGACGGTAACGAGCTATGTTATGGCAAAGAATATGGATAACGACGGGGTACTTGCTTCAAATATCGTAATGCTTGCAACACTGCTGTCAAGTGCTTCCGTTACCTTTTGGGTGTTTGTATTAAGACAGCTTTCACTTATATGAATAAATACGGACCGTTTGTATTATTACAACGGTTCGTCTTGTTTTTGTAACATTTGTATTTTATAATATTGTTTGAATAATCTTAAGGAGCAATTGTATGAAAAGATTTTTATGTGTATTTGCTGCTTCGGCGATTCTTTTTCTAAGCCTTTGTGTTGCCGCGGCTGCAAGCGTGGTGCCGCCCGTAACGGTAACCCTCAACGGCAAAACCGTTGACTGTGCATCCTACGGGCAGGAAGCGACGATAGTCGAAGGCAGAACCCTGGTGCCGTTAAGAGCTATATTTGAAGCCCTCGGTGCATCTGTTGAATGGGACGGCGGCACAAAAACCGTGACAAGTGTGCTTGGTGAAACCGAGATAAAGCTCACCGTCGGCGAAAAGGCACTGTATAAAAACGGCGAAAAGGTTGAGCTCGATGTTCCTGCACTTATTATGAATAACCGCACTCTTGTGCCTGCAAGGGCAGTTGCCGAGAGCTTCGGTGTGGAAGTAAAGTGGGACAGCAAGACCAGAACCGTTCTGCTTATGTCTGGTGTCTATGCTTACAACGCATATCTTGACGGCGTTTTGGAGGAGATAGAGCCAAAGTCCGATCTTGACAGGGAAATTCTTGCAACGGTGGGCGGTGTTCCTCTCAGTGCGGCGGCTGTGCGGAGCTATGTTATGACGGCTTGTAACGGCGGTCAGAATCCGCAGGATGAGGCTGTAAGAGGACAAATGGAGGCATTGCTCAGGCAGGATGCGGCATTTGTGCATTTTGCTTTCAAGGAAAAAACTAAACTCGAGGAGGTTGATATAAACAAGGTAAAGGCAAAGGTTTTCACCCTTCAGCTTCAGCTTGGCGAAAATCTTGAAAAAGCCTTTGCCGAATCACCCTATACCAAGTTCTATTACCACCAGAATATGTCGCTGAATCCCGTAGTTTATTCAAAAATCACATCAGCGTATTCGGGTGCGGACAACGTGGATATGCGAAGCAAGGTGCTTGAATATTTCGAAGAAAACGATTATGTGAGGGCAAAGCATATTCTTGTGATGTTTCCGGGTGCCAACGAGGGCAGAGTACCGACGGATGACGAGCGTCAGGAAGCTTTTTCCAAGGCGCTTGATATACTTGTAAAGGTAAAGGCTATGAAGAGCCCCGATGAGTTTGATGCTCTTATGGAAGAATACAATGAGGATCCGGGAATGAAGACCAGCCCCGATGGCTATTATTTTACATACGGTAAAATGGTTGAGCCCTTTGAAAAGGCGGCATTTGCTCTCGAAGTGGGAAATACAAGCAGTCTTGTAGAAACAAACTACGGATTTCATATCATTCAGCGGCTTCCCCTTGATGATGAAAGCATAGTTTACGCCGCCGAATATAAAGAAGCGGTAAGTAAAGTGCTGTGGGAAACAATTGAACATATTGCCGAAGGACTCGATGTGGAATACGCTGACAATTACGCTGAACGCGTAAAGGATTTTGTAAATGAGTATCAGAAATTATTTGCGGGTAAACAATGAAAAAAATATCTATTTGTGTAATCGGCGCATTGATGCTTGCTGCGGCATTTTCGGTGTGCATCAGTGCAGATGAAGTAAAGCCTGTATACGTAAATCTTGACGGAGCACCTGTTGACTGTGTTTCCTATGGGCAGGAGGCAACAATAGTCGATGGCAGAACCCTTGTGCCGTTGAGGGCTATTTTTGAATCCCTTGGCGCAAATGTAATATGGGATAAGGAAACAAGAACTGTTATTGCCGTAAGAAACGGAATTGTCGTAGAGCTCGGAATCGGCGGCAATATTCTTGTAAAAAACGGTGGCAGCATTGAAATAGACGTTCCTGCTCTTATTATGAACGACAGAACGATGGTGCCTGCAAGGGCAGTTGCCGAGGCATTTGATGTCGCAGTGGAATGGGACTCGGATTTGAGAACCGTATTTTTGACAACCACCGACGGCTTTAAGCCTGTTTTCGAAAACAGTCCCGAGAGCAGTCTTTCGGGCAAAAAGGCCTATGGAAATTTCTGCTTCGGTATGACAATGCAGCAGTGCCGTGATATTGTTGAAAATAAAGAAATTACAATAGTCAAGGCTCTTGATGACGGCTTTTCGGAAATACAGATTTCCGATAATGACGGTACTTTTTCCTGTGCAGATGAGGCTTTTGCGGAAAACGGCAATATAAAGTCAATACATCTTGTTTTTGCGGGTGACTATCTTTACTCGGTAAAGGTTGCCTTTGAAGCTTTTTCTTCCGACGAAGAAATGAAAAAATATCTCGATGACGGCTTTTCACAGGTGAAAAACGGTGATAAAGTCAAGTATGCTGCAAACGGCGAGAACGGTGAAATTCTGTGTGCCTTTGCAGATGAAAACGGATTTAATCTGAGTATAACCGACAAGTGTATAAAAGTGCTGCTTTACGGTTATGATGTTCCTGACGAAGCAAGACTTTGTGCAAATAGCTTTCTCGGCAGTCTGTCGGATTTTGACCTTGTCGCGGCATCCCGCCTGTGCAGCAGTCCCAACTCGGTTAAGCTTATTGGAATTCACAGCCCCGCGGATATGGTCTCTTTTATGGGCTTTGACAAGAAAAAGAAAACCGAAGAAATGGTAAAAAATGCGTTCGGTGATGACGAGAATTACCGCGTAATTGCAGCCGAGATGGCAAACGCTCTTGAGGGGGGTATTCTGACTGCTCTCGATGACTGCAGGGTCGAAGTTCTGAATGCTTACGGCGTATCTGAAGATGAGGTTGCTGTCAGCTTTTCGCTGAAGCTTCCCGATGTAAGATATGTAATTCAGAACGGACTTTCTGATTTTGAAGCACGTCTTGAGGCTTTGCTTTCGGAGAATATTACCGAAACGGATGAAACATTTGGAAGAAGACAGCTGGTGGCATTGGCGCCTGTTATAGGCACGGCAATTACGGACGCTTTCGTAGCATATTCTGAAACCTGCCCGAAAATCGAAATAACACCTGAAAAGCCCTTGCAGCTTCAGTACGCCGAGGGAGAATGGAAGGTAAGGGCGGACGGTGAATATGTAAAGTCGCTGCTGGAAGAATTTATAATTTTTGAATAAACGTAAAACCTCGCATTTCTGCGAGGTTTTTATATGCCTATGATTTCTTTTATGTCATCGGGAAGCGGTGCCTCGACCGTCAGCACCTTCTTTGTCGTCGGGTGGGGGAATGTGAGCCTTCTGCAGTGAAGGTATGCTCTTACTCCGTCAATCGGTGTGCCATATAAAAAGTCGCCGTAAATCGGAATTCCTATGTGAGACAGGTGAAGCCGTATCTGGTGAGTTCTTCCCGTAATCGGAAAGGCTTTGACAAGAGAATACAAGCCGTCGGTTGTCGTCATCTCAAGCTCGTATTCCGTAACTGCGCTTTTTCCGTCAGTGCTCACCCTTCTTTTGATTACACTGTCCTCGCACCTTGCAATCGGTGCATCAATTATACCGCATTTCTTTTCGGGTTTACCGGGAACAACCGCGACATATTCTTTTTTTATGATGCCTTGCTGAAGTGAAGCTGTAAGTCTTTGTGCAGACAGGGCGTTTCTTGCAATAAGAACTACTCCGGTTGTGTCGCCGTCGAGCCTTGTTATGGCACGAAAGGTGAAATTGGTATCTCTGTACCTGTACATAACCGCATTGGCAAGTGTGTCGCTGTGATGCCCCTGAGAAGGGTGCGTCGGCATAGCGAGGGGCTTGTTTACGAGAAGAATGTCGTCGTCTTCATATAAAACATCGAGAGGGATATTCGCCTTTTCAATGTTTTCCGACGGCGTATCGTCAAGCGATAGGGTCAGGATGTCATTTTCCGAAAGGCAAAACCTTACTGTCACAACAGAGCCGTTTACCTTTATTCCGCCGTCTTTTTTTAGCTTTGACAGGGTTCGGGAAGACAGAGAGTACTCCCGTTCAATTATATGCTTTACGCTTTTTCCGTTGTCGTCGCTTGTCGCCTTGTATCTTAGAAACACGGGTAACCTCCTGCATAGATTCTGTATGTGAACAATATTTTATAGTAAGATTGAAAAAAAGTCAATAAAACATATAAAAAGTGTCATTGATTTATGTTTGTATGTATGATAAAATATATCTTGAATGGGGCGGTGTAGACAATGAGTATATTTGAACTTTTGATTATGGCTGTTGTCCTGTCAATGGACGCTTTTGCGGTTGCGGTCTGTAAAGGATTGGCACTAAAAAACGTAAAGGTGAAGAACTGTGTCTGGATAGGGCTCTGGTTCGGGGCATTTCAGGCACTTATGCCGACAATCGGCTATTTTTGTGCAAAGCTTTTTGCCGAGTATGTAAATGTATTTTCCCATTGGATTGCTTTCGGACTTCTGGCATTTCTCGGTGTCAATATGATAAGGGAAGCAATCGGGGAGGATGAAGAGTCAAACTGCGATGTATGCGTAAAGGAAATGTTTATTCTTGCCATAGCGACGAGTATTGATGCTATGGCTGCGGGAGTGTCCTTTGCAATGATTCCCGATTTTAAAATCGCATATGCCATAACCTTTATCGGTGTAATTACTTTTTTTCTCTCGGCAATCGGTACGAAAATCGGAAGTGTTGTAGGCACCAAATACAATAAAAGGGCAGAGGTGGCAGGCGGAATAGTTCTGATTTTCCTCGGCTTCAAGATTGTTCTTGAACACTATAACATACTTTTTTAAGGGTAAATCCAAAACATAATTAAAACAGCCAAAAAATAGACTATTCAATTTGACGAATTGTTTTGTGCAAATCGTCAAATTGGAGATTTTTTCGTTGAATTGACGACTGTTTTGTGATATTATGTTTTGGTCACACTATTTGTGTATATTATGACTCCGGTGACGGGGTCTGTATATAAAAATTCTTTATAGGAGAAAAGCAAATGAAGGCAAAAACAATCTTTAAAATGCTCGTAACAGCTGTGCTTGTTGCGGCAATGACGACTGTTGCATCTGCTGCTTTTGCAAAGAAGAACACCTATAGCAATCAGTTTACTGATGTCAAGGGTACTTCTTGGTATGCAAAGGAAGTGGCATCCGCTTATGAGCTCGGCTTTGTTGAGGGCGTAAGCGCAACCGAGTATTCACCCGATACTACGGTTACAGTAGCTCAGGGTATCACTATGGCGAGCCGTGTTCACGCAGAATATAACGGCAAGACCATCGCCGAAGTCAAGGGCGGTAAGTGGTACGATGCATATGTGAATTATGCAAAGGCAAACGGCATCATTACTAAAAATCAGTTTGATGACTATACAAGAGAAATCAAGAGATTTGAAATGGCAGAGCTCTTCCACGATGCTATGGGCAAAGAGTACTACAAAGCAATCAACGATGTGGTATTTGTTCCCGATGTTGCCGTAGGAGCAATGTACACAGATAAAATCCTTACTCTCTACAACGCAGGAGTTGTAATGGGTAATGACGAATTCGGTACCTTCTCACCCGATGCAAACATCAAGAGAAGCGAATGTGCTGCCATTATCAACAGAGTTGCTATCCCTGAAAACAGACTCAAGAAGGAACTTTCAAAGTTTGCTTCAAAGGATGCGTATACTCTCGTTTATAATAGCGGTATGTCCTCCAGCAAGGAAGGCATCAACTCGGGCTGGGTACTTGATAACAGAGGCGGCTCTGCAAGAGTTTCCAACACAGGCTTCGGCGCTGTGGGTGACGTTTCCGAAAAGTATGCCGCAGCATATGTCAGAGAATTCAACTACATTGATACCGGCAGACTTGTAATGGAGCTCAATCTTACTTCGAAGGATAACGGTGCATTTGTACAGTTCAGAGATGTAAACGAAAATACAGTTTATATGCTCAAGGTAATTGACGGCAAGTGGTCAATTATGGGCGGCGATGCTACATATAAGGCACTTGGTTCCGCAAACGGCAAGACACTCTTCAGAGTTGTACTTGATATTGACAAGGGCACAAGCGAAACTTATATTGACGGTGTAAATTACGGTGAAGGCAAGCTCTTCTCCGACAATATCTTCTCCCTCAGAGCAGGTATCGACGAAAAGGGTACAGGCTCACTCTCCATCGGCGAAATCAATATCGTTGTTAACTACGGTATGTACGAGGATTTCAACCTCTTCGGTATTGATCCTGTTTACGGCTGGGAAGCAAGTGCTGAAGGCGTAAGCGTAAGCAATAAGGAAGTTATGTTCGCCTCAAACGGCGGTTCTTTGAAGAAGACCTTCAGCCCCGTTTCTGGTACGGTGATTGCCGAAACATACTTCATTTTGAGAACAGGCAGCGACTTTTCTGTAAATGTTGGTGATGTTCTCACGGTTGAATCAAAGGCTAAGAAGCTTGTTGCAGGCGGAAAAGAGCTTTATGACCTTACACAGAATATGTGGTACAGACTCAGAGTTGAAGCAGATACAAATGCAGGTACTGCAAAGGTATGGCTCAACGGTAGAGTTGTGGGAAATGTAAATCTTGCAAAGAAGGGCGCAGTTTCTTTCTTCGCAGTTGATGCAAAGGGACTTATGGGTATTGATAACGTAAAGGTTTACGAAAAGATTGCTCATAAGGATTATGTTCCCGCACCTACTGCAAAGGCAAGCCTTGATGATTATATCGTAGCAATGAACATCTGTTCTCTCTGGAGAAACGGTACTCACTACGGCTGGTCCTGTATCACACCTTACGATGACAGAAAGCCTGTTATAGGTTACTTCGACGAAGGTGTTCCCGAAACAGCTGACTGGGAAATCAAGTATATGGTTGAACACGGTATCGACGTTCAAAGCTTCTGCTGGTACGGCGATGCATCCAGCGGTCCTTTAAAGACTCCTTACTGGGGTGCACAGCTCCACGACGGCTTTATGTATGCGGAATACTCCGACTATATGTACTACTGCCTCCAGTGGGAAACAAGTGCTACAGACGAGTTCGGCTCGGCACAGTTCAGAAATTATGTAATTCCCTTCTGGTTTGAAAACTACTTCCTCGACTCCAGATACTTTAAGATTGATAATAAGCTTGTTCTTTCGATTTATAACATCGAAGCACTCAGCACAAACAGATACTTCGGCTCTGCTGCGAAGGCAAAGACTGAACTCGATTACCTCGAAAAGAAGGCAAAGGAATACGGCTTTGACGGTGTAATCATCGTTGCAAGCGGTAGACCTTCCTCTCAGATGGAAACACTCGGCGTTGACGGTACATACGCATACAGCTGGGGTGAAGACGGCAGAAAGCTTGATAAGAATAAGCAGGAAATCACAAATGCTTCAAAGAGTTCTGTGGCAGTTCACGGTATTCCCACAGCATCTGTCGGTTTCGACTCCATTCCTTGGCATCATTTGAAGTACGGACTTATCGGTTACGAAGACTGGGAAAAGCTTCTTACCTGGATAAGAGACGAGCATCTTCCCGGTGACAAGTCCACACCTGACTGGGCAGAAAACTTTGTATGGCTTTCCACCTGGAATGAATTCGGTGAAGGTACAATAATCTGGCCCGCAGGTCAGCAGGAAGGCAACGACTTCGGTTATGTTGACGGCGTAAGAAATACTCTTACAAATCTTCCTAAAGAACATACAGACGTAGTTCCTACGGCAAGACAGAAGGACAGAGTAACACACCTCTATCCTCAGTATGCAAGACTCCTTCGTCGTGAAGGCTGGTATAAGCACGATGCAAATCTTGAAACAAGTAAGAATGAGCCTAAGAACAAGCTCTTCATCAACGACCAGGATATTCTCGCAAATACTGAAGAAGAATTCCATATTCCTCCCGTTGTAAAGAACGGCAAGGTTTATTTCCCCTTCAATCCTTCAACCTGCGTAAACTTCATTCTTAATTGCTACTATGAATGGAGAGAAGATGCAGATACACTTAAGATTGAGGCTAACGGTCATACAGTCAAGTTTGAAGTAGGCTCCGATCTCTACCTCAAGGACGGGGTTCTTACAGACCTCGGCTACACGGTAGAAAAGCTCGACGATATTCCTCTTCTTGATTTTGTTCTTCTTGCTAAGGACCTTGATTATAAGGTAGAAGAAAAGGACGGCAACGTATATATCTTTACAGATACATATGAAGCACTCTGGAAGAACATCGGCGAAAGAAAAACAGGTGCTTGGGACTTCAACCTCTTCGATTCCGAAGGCTGGGATTCCACACACTTTGAGCTTTCCGTTGGCGGCGGCACTATGACAATGGTTACAAACGGCGTCAATGCAGGTGACCCCGCTTCCTACCTCAGCGAAGTTCCCGAAGACTTCTATACAAAGAGATTTACAGACCTCGAAATGAGAGTTGCATATAACTATAATGCAGATTATGCACATTCCATCACACTCTACTTCACTACAGATAAGGATACTGTATGGAATGAAGAAAAGAGCATAAAGTTCCAGATGCACGAAACAGATACTCAGGGCGAATTTATAGTTTACAAGACAAGCCTTAAGGATCATATTGCTTGGCAGTCTGCTGAAACCATCACAGGTCTCAGACTTGACCCCTTCAACTGTCAGGGTACATTCATCGTAGACTACATCAAGTTCATCGAAGACCCCGACTTTGTATATGTAGCTCCCGAAAAGAAGGAATTTGCAATCGAAAACGGCGATGCCGAAACACCTAACCATATTGCATTCTACTCCTCAAATACAAAGATTTCCATTATCGAAGATCCCGAAGATAAGAAGAATCACGTATACTACGTAGAATCCAATCCCGGCAATACATACGCATACTTCAGACACGCTGCAGAGTTTGAACCCGGTGCAACATACCACGTTGAATTCGATATCAAGCTCGTAGGCAATAATGTTGATGATACCAATACGCATAATAAGTCGACCTTCTGCTCTAACTTCAGATACCAGGATAAGACAGCTTCCGGAGGTGTTGAACATATCATCAGAGAAGGTACTTCTGTATCACCTAACATCTCAATATCTGACGGCTGGATTCACTATGTTGGTACTCATACAATCAATAATATTGAAAGTAATAAGGGTGCAGAATTTACAATCTATGTAAATCCCCAGAACGGTGTAGGCTATGACTTCTACCTTGACAACATCGTTTGCAGAAAGCTCTCGGATACCGAAAAGGCAAAGGCAGACCCTGCTTCCGTATTTACCTGGGATTGGGAAGACGGCACAAGATATTCCTTCGATAAGGCAGAAGAAGCAGATGCATTTATGTTCTCAGGTGCTACAGGCAAGGTTGAAGACGGCAAGCTTGTTATGGTAGCTGAAAAGGGCGATCCTCAGGCACAGATTTCAGGTCTCAAGCTTGATGCAAATAAGGCAATTGCAGTTGCTGTTAAGTATAAGGCTGATGACGTAGACTTCACAAAGAACTATCTCGAAATCTTCTTTACAACCGATAAGGAAGGCGAACTCAGCCAAGATAAGTCCGGTCATACTTACTTCAATTCTTACAAAGACGAAGGCGACGGCTATTATACAGCTGTTGTAAATATGGGCTTGGTAGAAAAATGGACGGGTACAATCACGTCAATACGTATTGACCCTGCCAACTCCCTTGGCACATACTACATTGACGAAATTATGATTATGGAAGTCAATGAAGCTGAATAAAAGCTCAAAAATGAACGTCTGATAAATGCCCTGTGCAAGCCTGCACAGGACATTTTTACATAATATTGTCAAAAAGTACATATTTAATTGACGTTTTATACATTGATTGGCGGCGCTTATAATGGTATAATTCAGTTGACAACTGTACTTTGGCGATAATAGGCTGATTATTTCTGAATTTTAATGCATATTTTCTTACAATAGCGTAAATTCTACTGTTTTTATTCCAAACATTTATCTTAATATTGGATTTTCTTAACTTTAATTTGATTTTTTACTTTACACGGTAGGAGTGTTTTGGTATAATTAACTCAATCTCTGAAAAACAGATTTGTTACTTCAGTTTATAATTTAAGGAGGATATATTCTATGAGAAAACACACAAAGCTTCTTGTGACTGTGTCGGTTCTTCTTTCGGTTCTTGCTGTCTGCACATCTGCAGCTTCCTTCAGCAAAACAAAGACCTATGCTGACGGCACATTCAAGGATGTAGGCACACAATGGTACGCTAAGGAGGTTGCTTCTGCGTATGAGCTCGGATTTGTTGAAGGTGTAAGCGAAGATAAGTTTTCACCCGATACAACAGTAACGGTAGCACAGGCGCTTACAATGGCTTCCCGTGTACATTCGGTGTATAACGACAAGACCATTGAAGGTGTCAGTGGCGGCAAGTGGTACGATATGTACGTAAACTACGCCAAGGCAAACGGCATCATCACAGAAAATCAGTTTGATTCTTATACAAGAGAAATCAAAAGATTTGAAATGGCAGAAATTTTCCACGATGCTATGGGTGAAGGCTACTACAACGCAATTAATGATGTAGTATTTATCCCCGATGTACCTATGGGTGCTTCCTATTACGATAAGCTTCTCACCCTCTACAACGCAGGCGTTGTAATGGGCAGCGATGAATACGGCTCCTATAAGCCGAATGATAACATCAAGAGAAGCGAATGTGCGGCAATTATCAACAGAGTTGCACTTCCCGAAAACAGACAGAAGAAGACTCTCTCTGATTTCACAAGCGAACAAGCTTATGTTCTCTGCTATAACGTAGGTATGGCAAATGCCAGAGAAAGCTACGGTATAAACTCGGGTTGGGTGCTCGATAACAGAGGCGGCAACGCAAAGACTACCGATGACGGCTATAACTCTCTTGGTGACATTTCCGAAAAGTATGCTACAGCATTTGTTCGTGAGTTCAACTTTATTCCTAACGGCGAAATCGTTCTCGAAACACAGCTTATCGGTAAGAACGAAGGCACATTCCTTGAATACAGAGATATTGAGGAAAATACCGTTTATATGCTCAAAGTAGTTAACGGTAAGTGGTCTGTTCTCGGCAAGGACGGTAAGTTTACTGCTGTCTCTGATGCTGCAGACGGCAACACTAATATCAGAGTTTCTGTTAACCTTGATACAGGTAAGGGCAAGACATTCGTTAACGGTAAGGGCGGGGTTGAAGCAGACCTTCTTTCCGACAATGTTCTTTCCTACAGAGCAGGTATCGACGAAAAGGGCACAGGTGCTCTTGTTGTTTCCGAAGTAAATATGGTTGTAAACTACGGTATGTACGAAAACTTTGAAATCTTCGGCACAGATAAGGCTTACGGCTGGGAAACAAGCGGTCTCGTTTCCTATAACGATAAGGAAAACCAGGTTGATATCGAAAACGGTTCTGTTAAAAAGACATTCAAGGCTACCAAAGGTGTGGTTGTAGCGGAAGCTCTCATTAATTCCGTAGACGGCAGAGATTATTCCGTAGCAATCGGCGATGTACTTGCTGTTGAATCTAAGTCCGGAAAGCTCACAGCAGGCGGTAAGGAGCTTTACACTCTTACAAAGAATATGTGGTACAGACTCAGAGTTGAGGCTGATACACAAAGCGGCAAGGCAAATGTGATTCTCAACGGCAGAAGCGTTGGTGAAGCCCCTCTTTCCAAGAATGAAGCAGTTTCAACACTTACGGTTACTGCAAGCGGAAAGCTCGGTCTTGACAGTGTAAAGGTTTATGAAAAGCACGAGCATAAGGATTACGCTCCCGCACCTTCGGCAAAGGCAAACCTTGACGATTACCTCACAGTTATGAATGTCTGTTCTCTCTGGAGAAACGGTACTCACTTCGGTTGGGGCGTTATTTCCGCATACGATGAACCCACACCCGTTCTCGGCTACTATGATGAAGGTAACCCCGAAACGGCTGACTGGGAAATTAATTATTTTGTAAACCACGGTATCGATGTTCAAAGCTTCTGCTGGTATGCCGATACAAGCACAGCTCCAATTAAGGAACCCAAAAACTCGGAACAGCTCCATAACGGCTACCAGCTTGCAAAGTACTCCGATTATATGTACTATACAATTATCTGGGAAGCGGCAGGTACAAATAAGCTCACAAGCGAAAGCTTTAGAAACAATACAGTTCCTTACTGGTTTGAAAACTACTTCCTCGATGAAAGATACTTAAAGATTGATAATAAGATTGTATTCCCCGTATACTCGGCAAGCACAGTTGCGGAGGAAAAGAATCTCGGCTCTGCAGCAAACGTAAAGGCGGAATTCGATTACCTTGAAGAAGTGGCTCGCGGCTATGGCTTTGACGGCGTAATCTTCCTTTCCGCAGGCGATGCAAATTCAACTGTTGCGGCTATGGGCTTTGACGGCGTGTATGCATATAACTGGGGAACAGAGGGTAAGAAGTACAGCGAAAACGTAGAAAGAAATACCAAGACCGCGGCAAACGCCGAAAAGGCAGGTATCTATGCAATTCCTACGGTTTCCGTCGGCTTTGACTCCATTCCCTGGCACGCAGAACGTGAAGGTATGATGACAGAGGCGGACTTTGAAAAGACAATTGAATGGGTTAAGAACACATATCTTCCCAAGTATTCTTCCAAGGCATCCTGGGCAGATAAGCTCGTATGGCTTTCCACCTGGAATGAATACGGCGAAGGTACATATATGATGCCGGCAGGTCAGAACGGCTTTGGCTATGTTGATGTAATCAGAAAGACACTCACAGATATGCCTGAGGCTCACACAGATGTTGTTCCCACACTCGTTCAGAGAGAAAGAATTAACCACCTTTACCCTCAGTACGCAAAGACTCTTGCAAGAAACGGCGAATACTGGAATAAGGTTTCATCCGATGCTACAGGTTCTGAAGCAAAGAAGGCAGCCAAGAATAAGCTCTATGTGAACGGCATTGACATTCTTGCAAATACAACTCCCGAAAAGTCGATCCCTGCACAGGTTGTAGACGGAAAGGTTTATTTCCCCTTCAATCCTATGACAAATGTACACTATATCCTCGGCGCTCATTATGAGTACAGAAAGGATGCAGGTACTCTCAGAATCTTGGCTAACGGTCACGAAGTAAAGCTTGAAATCGGCTCCGACAGATATATTAAGGACGGCAAGGAAGAAGCTCTCGGTTATACCCTTACAACCTTTGACAGCCTTCCTATGCTTGATTTTGAAAAGCTTGCAAAGGATCTCGGTTATAAGTCCGAAGCAAAGGACGGCGACCTCTATATCTACTCCGATACATACGACACAGTATGGAAGAGCATAGCAGAAAGAAGGACAGGCGGCTGGGAATTCAACGGCTTTGATACAGAAGGCTGGTCCTCCGGTTACATGGACCTCATTATGACAGGCTCAACTATGCGTTTTGTTACAAACTCCAAGAACACGGGCGACCCCATTGCTATGTTCAATGCTTCCGACTTCCCCGAGGATTTCCATACAAAGAGATATCTCTCAATGGAAATGAAGTTCAGATACGACATTACAAATGCAACAACAGATCCTCATATCAAGTTCTACTATATCACCGACGTTGACAGCACATATTCCGAAAGCAAGACTATTGTGGTTAACCTCGGCGGTCTTTCAAGTGGCGGTGAATGGCAGACAGCGACAGTTGATCTCAAGGGACTCGCACCCTGGCAGGCGGCAACAGCCCTCACAGGTCTCAGATTTGACCCCTTCAATGGCTACGGCGAAATGGAAGTAGATTATATCAGATTTATTGAAGATCCTTCCTATGTCTATGTTCCTATAGAAGAAGTGCCTATGTCCATTACAAACGGTGACGCAGAGGACAAAACGCTCAATCCCTTCACCTCTAACGGTGCAAAGATTGTAAGAGTCGAAGACCCCGATAACAAGGGCAACCATGTATGGCATGTACAGGCACAACCCGGTGGTAAGTATGTGTACTTTATGTATCCTGCACGTTATAAGCAGGGTGCAACATATAAGATTTCCTTTGATATCAAGCTCGGTGAAAATAACATCGGCAACGAAGCACTCACATCAACCTCCTTCTGCCTTAACCTCAAGTATGCAGATAAGGGTGCGCTCAATGACCTTGACCACATCGTGGGCAGTAATGTAAAGTTTTCACAGGCTGACGGTTGGGTACACTACGAAACCAATGCCACAATCGATAAGCTTGACAGCAATTCCAAGTCTCAGTTTACAATCTACTTAAATCCCAACGGTGAAGCAGGCTTCAGCTATTATCTTGATAACATCAAGATTGAAATGCTCTCGGAAGAAGAACAGATGAAGGCAAATCCCACAAAGTTCTTCAAGTGGGAGAACGCTAAGGGCGAAGTGCTCTTTGATACAGACGAACAGTGGGAAACACTCACAAAGTTCTCGGGTCTTACCGAGCATAAGGTTGAAAACGGCGAGCTCGTAATGGTAGCAGACGAAAATGCCGACCCTCAGGTTTACATTGAAGGCTCCTTTGACGGTGATAAGTATAAGCTTGTTGCAGTTCGTTTCAAGAGAGAAAATGTCGGCGAAGAACGCACAACGGCAGGCTTTAAGATTTACTTTGATACAAAGACAGATTCAGGTCTTGCGGAAAAGAAATCTGCATCTGTAAAGACGGCGGCTCTTATTGATAACGGCGACGGATATTATACTGCAGCTCTTCATATGACAAATGAAGCGTGGAAGGGCGAAGTTACAACAATCCGTATTGACCCCTGCGATGCAACAGGTACATTTATTCTTGATAAGGTGATGCTTGTTGAGGTTTAATTCATAATATTTAAATCCCGTACCGAAAGGTGCGGGATTTATGACTGTGCAAAACTCTAATTAAAGGCTTCCCCTTGTCAAAGGGGGAGCTGTCAGCTAATGCTGACTGAGGAGGTAAACAGAACGAGGCACCGTTTTTCAACCTCATCCGAGTTGCTAACGCAACCCACCTTCCCCAACCATCTTGGGGAAGGCTTTTTTGTCTGTTTTGACGGATTTGCTTGTAAAATATGCCTAAATTGTATAAGGGTGATTGAAAAAGCAGGGGAGAGTGTGGTAAAATAAACGTGTATTAAACCTCAGAAAACGGAGGCGGAACAGTGATAGAATATGACATAAATTTTGTAATACCAAAAGCCGATATTAAAGGCAAAAATACCTTTGTTAACCCTCTCGGATCTAACGGTCATCCCGACCCGTGCATTGTTTATTGCGAGCAGGATAAATGCTACTACGGCATTTCAACAACTGGTCAACCTTCGCTTTGGGGCGATGACAGAATCATAATGCATAAAGCGGAAAAGTTTGAAGATATGTTCGTAAACAGTGAGCATAAAGTGATATATCAGTCGAACGAAGATGACAAAACCTTCGGCTATCTTTGGGCACCCGAGCTTCACTTTATAAACGGCAAGTGGTACATATACACAAGCTGTCAGATGTCGGATGAGAACACGGTAAAACACGTGATTGTTCTTGAAGCAAAGACAGACTCACCCTTTGACGGTTTTAAGTTTCTGGGACACATAAACCGCGATGTTTTCTCGATTGACCCGTCGGTGTATGTTGATGAAGAAACAGGAAAAATGTATATTTGCTGCAGTGAGGTTGTGCCTGATGTCGGTCAGGTATTGACGATTCAGCAAATGAAAACACCGTCAGAGCCTATAGGTGAAAGAGTAATAATTGCAAAAGCTGATTTGCCTTGGGAGCTTGTGCCGCCCTATGTCGGCAGACGCTCAATGGTAGAGGGCGGATATTTCATAAAAAGTCCGAACGGCAGACTGTTTATTGCTTATTCTGCCAACGGTTGCTGGAGTGACGACTACGCTATAGGACTTCTTGAATATAAGGGTGGAGATATGGTAAGTGCCGATTCGTGGGAAAAGTTCCCTGAACCCATAGTCAAGAAAAGCGGCGGTAACTTTGGACCGGGACACGCGACATTTTTCTACAGTCCCGACAAAACAGAACTTTGGATTTGCCATCACTGTGTTGCAGAGTCAAATCCGTCCGTACAGCCTATAAAACGTCCCTGTCATTGTCAGAGAGTGTTTTTTGATAAAACGGGATTTCCTCATATCGGAGATTTGGCTCCTAAAAATGCTCCTTATCCCGTACCTTTAAATATAAATACAGGAGAAACAGTATGACTATCAAATCTTTATTAAAAGTTTTAACCGCAACTGTGCTTTGTGCATCCCTTGCACTTTGTGCAAATGCCGCATTTGAAAAGAAAGAATCCTATAGCGGACAGTTTACAGACGTTTCCGAAACTGCCTGGTATAAAAACGAGGTAGCTTCTGCCTATGAGCTGGGCTTTGTCAAGGGCACAAGCGATACTCAGTATTCGCCGAATAATACCGTAACTGTTGCAGAAGCCGTTACTATGGCTGCCCGTGTTCACGCAGAGTATAACGGTAAAACAATTGCCGAAAAAACAGGCGGTAAATGGTACGATGCATACGTTGAATATGCCAATAAAAACGGCATTATAACCGAAAATCAGTTTGACTCTTATACAAGAGAAATCAAACGCTTTGAAATGGCAGAAATCTTCCACGATGCTATGGGTGAAAAGTACTATAAAGCCATAAATGACGTGGTATTTGTTCCCGATGTGCCGATTGGTGCTTTCTATTGGGATAAGCTTATAACACTCTATAATGCAGGCGTTGTTATGGGTAATGACGAGTACGGCTCATTCAATCCCGATGCATCCATAAAGAGAAGTGAATGTGCGGCTATTATAAACAGAGTTGCAATTCCCGAAAACAGATTAAAGAAAGAGCTTTCCGACTTTGCAAGCGACGATGCCTATGTTCTCTGCTATAATGTCAGTATGGGCGGTGCCAAGGAAGGCATAAATTCGGGCTGGGTGCTCGATAACAGGGGAGGACCTGTCAAGACCGATAACGCGGGTGCAACGGCGATAGGCGACGTGTCGGATAAGTACGGCTCTTGCTTTATAAGAGAATTCAACTATATTCCAAGGGGCAGAATTGTTCTTGAAACGCAAATCAGTGCTATGGAAGACGGAGCATACCTTGAATACCTTGATATTGAGGGAAATGTCGTATATCAGCTCAAGATAGCAAACGGCGAGTGGAACATTTTAAGACCCGAGGGTTATGTTTCGACGGGCGTTTCCGGCGGATTTACAATCGTAAGAGCAACAATTGACCTTGACAGCGGAAAAGCTGATACATATATCAATAATATCTACTGCTCAAGAACGGATCTTCTTTCTGATAATGTCATTTCCTACAGAGTCGGTATGGACGAAAAGGGTATTGGAACCGTAGCTGTTTCGCAGGTCAATATGGTTGTGAACTATGCCGAATACGAAAATTTTGATATTTTTGATGCAGATACTGTGTTCGGCTGGAAAAAGAGCGGCACCCTGAAGCGTGCAAACAATCAGATTGATTTCAGCGCAGGAGCATCCCTTTCCAAAAAACTTGAAACACCCCTTTCGGGCAAGATTTGTGCCGAAGTGTATCTGATTTCTAAAGACGGTAAGGATTTTGAGATTAAACTCGGAGATAATCTCACAATAGGAACAGTAGATAAAAAGCTTGTTGCAAATTCCAAGGAGCTCTATAATCTTCCTCAGAATATGTGGCACAGACTGAGAATTGAAGCAGATACAGACACAGGTGCCGCTGACATTCTTCTTAACGGCAGAAGCGTAGGTACGGTATCTCTTGCATCAAAGACTGCTGTTGATTTTGTGTCTTTCTCGGCAAAGGGGCTTTTCTCTATAGATAACCTGCATATATTCAAGCTTTATGACCACGCAGATTACGTTCCCGAACCCACCGCCAAGGCAAGCCTTGACGACTATATTGTAGGTCTCAACATCTGCTCACTCTGGAGAAACGGTACCCACTACGGCTGGGCTTGCATTTCGGCGTTTGATGAGCCTGTTCCCGTAATCGGTATGTACGACGAAGGAAGCCCCGAGTCTGCCGACTGGGAAATCAAGTATATGGTTGAACACGGTATAGATTTCCAGGCGTTCTGCTGGTATGCCGACCAGAATATGGCACCTCTTAAATTCCCGTCACTCAGTAATCAGCTTCACGATGGATATATGTATGCAGAGTATTCCGATTATATGAAGTACTGTATACTCTGGGAAGCGGCGAATGCTGCACACTTCAATTCCTTCTATTTCAGAAACTATGTTGTCCCTTACTGGTTTGAAAACTACTTCCTTGACCCGAGATATATGACTATAGACAACCAGCTTATACTTCCCATATTCGGCTCTTGGCAGCTGCCGACAAAGGAGTATTTCGGTACGGTTGAAGGTGTTAAGGCTGAGTTTGATTATCTTGAAAGTAAGGCAAGGGAATACGGCTTTGACGGCGTTCTCTTCTTTGCTACGGGCTCTGCCACAGACCAGCTCGCCAATATGGGCTTTGACGGTGCATACGCCTATAATTGGGGTCACGCAGGAAAGGAATATCAGCACAACGTAAACAGCATAACAAACAGTGCAAAGAATCAGAGAATGTACACGGTTCCCACAATTTCCGTCGGCTTTGATTCAATTCCCTGGCACGGTGAAAGATACGGCAATATGACGGTGGAGGACTTTGCAAAGTCCCACGAATGGGTAAAGAATGAGTATCTTCCCAAGTATTCGCAAAAGTATGACTGGGCTGACCGCCTTACCTGGCTGTCTACCTGGAATGAATACGGAGAGGGTACATACATTATGCCGTCGGGTCTCAACGGCTTCGGTTATGTTGATGTTGTTAGAAATGCTTATACTGACCTTCCTGAAGAACACGAGGATGTTGTTCCCACACTTAAGCAAAAGGAAAGAATAACACATCTCTATCCTCAGTATGCAAAGCTTCTTCGCCGCAACGGCTGGTATTACTATGACAGAAGCATTGAGGATGTAAAATCCGAGCTTCAGAATAAGCTGTATATCAACGACGTTGATGTTCAGAACAATATGGATGAAATGTACAGTATTCCTCCTATGGAAAAGGACGGAAGAATACTGTTTGCCTTTAATCCCGCTGCGGCAGTGAACTTTGTGCTTGGCTGTCATTATGAGTACAGAAAAGATGCAGGCACCCTGAAAATATGGGCAAACGGCAACGAGCTCTTCTTTAAAATCGGTTATGACAGATATGTTGTAAACGGCAAGGAAAAGGATCTTGGCTATACACCTGTACTTTTCGACGGACTTGTAATGCTTGATTTTGCGCTTCTCGGAAAGGACCTTGGCTATAAGACCGAAACAAAGGACGGAGACGTTTATATCTTCACCGATACCTACGAAAAGCTCTGGAAGGTTCTAAAGGACAGGAAAACGGGCATTTGGGAATTTAATAATGACTATGATAACGAAGGCTTCTCATCGTCTCAGATGACACTTGTCACAAAGGACGGTGCTATGAGTATGACCACCATTACCCAGACGAATGACCCCATTTCAAAGTTTGCCGACGGTGCTTTCCCGACAGACTTTTATGCAAAGAAATTTACGGGACTTGAGGTCAGATGCAGATATAAGTATACAACACCCGGCGGAACTCCCAGTAACCTCGCGTTCTATTACATTACAGACCTTGACAGCACCTACGATGAGAATAAGAACTTAAGACTTGCCTTTAATGACCTTGATTCAAAGGGTGAATGGGTAACCCTCAAGATGAATCTTCTCGACCAGAATAACTGGCAGGGTGCAGATAAGATTACGGGACTTCGCTTTGACCCTTTCAACGGACAGGGCGAGATTGAAATCGATTATATCAGATTTATTGAAGACCCCGAATTTGTTTATGTTCCGATCGAAGAAAGACCTATCGAAATTATAAACGGCGACGCAGAAGGGGATATGAACCCCTATCATTCGGGTAATGCAACCATAAGAAAAATTGTTGACCCCGAAAATAAGGATAACCACGTCTGGTATGTTGAAACGGCAGGCGGAAAGCAGTGGACTTATATCCGCCAGACAACAAGATTCCAGCCTTATACAACATATAAGGTTGAATACGATATAAGACTCGGAGAAAGCAATAAAACGGGTGGCGGCGGACCTACAGAAACCACCTTCAATACAAACTTCCGCTATGCCGATAAGGGCGCATTCAATGACTTTGACCACGTTGTATCAAGCACTTCAAATACGGCAATATCTGTAAGTGACGGTTGGAAGCACTGCAGCGCAACATTTACAACAGGCAAGATTGATAACCACGAAAACAGCGAGTTTTCAATCTATACAAATCCTGCAGGCGAATACGGCTTCAGTTATTACGTCGATAATATTGTCGTAACCGAGGTCGAAGACTATGAAGTAAAGATTCCGCTTTCGCAAACCTACAATTGGGATAAAGCAAAGGGAAAAACACTTCTGGATTTCGAGGATGACGGAGAAAAGTACCACGTCGGCTCGGCAAGCAAAAAGGAAGTGAAGGATGGAAAGCTTTATGTTGAGGTAACAGCACCTGACTACGATATTCAGATAGGGGCAGAGGACATTTCGTTCGACGCAAAGAAATATAAGGCAATTGCAATAAGATTCAAGGCTGAAAAAACCGAAGCGGCAAATCCTTTCTTCCAGACCTTCTTTGCAACCCAAGAATCCCCCGAGCTTTCCGAGGACAAATCGGTAAAATGCTCATATGCATCACTGAAGGAGGATAGCGAAGGCTATATGACAGCTGTCTTTGAAATGTCAGATAATGAAAAATGGAAGGGAACCGTTACCAATCTCAGATTTGACCCCGCAAACTCTGCCGGCGAGTATATAATTGATAAGGTATTCCTTGTAGAGGCATAAAACAAAAAAAGAAACGCTTTGGCTCAGTGCCAAAGCGTTTTTGCTTATTCAAATATATCGAGAAGTCCCGAATAGAAATGGAACATTTCGTCTGTAATTGTCGGGGCAAGCTCCAATAGCTTACGGTTGTCTGCTCCGAGCTCTTTCAGCTTTTCAACAGACAGGACATATTCTCCGCCGTAAAGCTGTCTGAGTCTTGCATTTGCAAGAGATACATTGTTTTCAAAATCATCATCGTTTTCTGAAAATTCAATACCTTCAAAAATAAATGCTTCGGCAGATTCTGCTTCAACCGGCGAATAAATTCCCGTGTCATAAGCATCGTCTTGCAGACTTGCGTCATAATCCTGGGATTTAGTTTCTTCAATGTCTGCTTCTTTTACCGCTTCATCCTTTGACGATGAGCCTCCCGAAGAACCGCCTGATGAGCCGCTACCCAATGCAAAGGTGCTTTTCGGTGCATCCATCAATATTTTTTCGTCTTCGACGTTATCACTTTCCGATTGTGGTATTGCCGATGTTTTTTCCTCTGCCGATTTTTCAATGCTTTCATGCTCAACAGCTTCCTGCTCAACAGCTTCTTCTGCCGTATCCTCATCGGCATATGATTCGGGTGCCAAGGTATCTTCCGTGTCGCTGTAAACAGAATATATAATCGGAGCGTTTGTCGCGGTTTCACTCTCGGAAGTGCCGTTTTCGGAATCTTGACTGAGGGCGTTTTTATTTGCTTTGGGAAGAGCACGTAAAACCGTGTTTGTATTTTCGGGCTCGGTACCGGTTACGAGTGCTCCGTCGTCGTTGTCGGCTTCTGCCGTTTCTTTTCCGGCTGCGGCTTCTTCCGTACTTACAGCCGTATCATTTTCACTATCATTATTAATAACAGGTGCACCGAGCACGTGACTGTTTTCATCGGGTGCGGAAAATGTTACGGCATTTTCGCCGCTTTCGTTTTCAAAATCGGGTTCTGACGGATTTCTCATTATGAGCACGGCAACAAGAATTATAACAACAGCAGCTGCAGTACCGAGGTGATGCGTCAGCTGGAACTTGGGGAATGAGACGGATGCCTTTTCCTTTGCAATCCTTTCCATAACGGCTTTTGTAATCTGACCGTCTTCCACACCGGGTACGGAAATTGCACCGAGGTCGGATTTCATTTTGGTTATCTGAGAAAGAAGTGCACGGCAGTTTTCACAGCGTTCAATATGATTTTTCTGTTCGTCTGTCAATTTTTCATCGGAATATAAAGCAATTTCAATTTCTTCACAGATGTTCTTGTTTTCCATTACCGTTCAGCACTCCTTTCTGTAGTTGTTTTGATTTACATTTCATTTGACGTATAGCTTTGCTAAAAGTTCCCATTAAAAATAATTTTCTTTCAAAAGAATTTTCCGTAAAGCTTCCCTTGCTCTGTGAAGCCGTGATTTTACGGTTCCCGACTCGATTTTCAGCATATCCGCTATCTCGTCGTAGGAATAATCGTTGAGGTCACGTAGAATAATAATTTCGCGGTGTTCGTCCGAAAGATTGTTTATCGCATTGTAAAGAAGCCTGTATTTTTCGTTTTTCAGGGCTGTTTTCTCGGGACTTGCCGAAATGCTTTCATCGGGAACATCAAAGCCTTCGCCCTCTTCACCCGAGCTGTCAATGCTCACGTTTGCCGTTTTCCGCTTTCGCACAAAGTCGAGGGCTGTGTTTTTTGCTATTCTGTACAGCCAGGTTGAAAATTCGCTGTCGCCGTTAAAGCTTCCGAGGGATTTGTAAACCTTCAGGAATACCTCCTGCGACACGTCGAGTACGTCCTCGGCATTGCCGACAATGCTGTATATACAGGTGCTGACAAGCTTTTCGTGCTTTCTGACCAGTTCTTCAAATGCGGCGCTGTCGCCGTCTGCCGCTTTAAAGGCAAGAAGCGTATCCGGAGGTAACCCCTCGGGATAAGTTTTATCTTTTGCTTTAAAAAATATACCCAACCTGTCAACACCGCCTTTCTTGAAGTTTATTATCGCCGTTTGCACAAGAGACCTGCAACAACGACGGTATAAGTATAACACTTAAAGTACTCTTTTTCAAGATGTTTGCTTAAATACTTTTGTACAATTTGATAAAATGAATAAACGTAGGACATTTTTTGATGTTCTAATGGTAATAGTATATATAAAGTATGAAGAATATGAAAACTTTAACAAAGATACTT
>CAZTNR010000015.1:0-31439 GCA_964614955.1 uncultured Oscillospiraceae bacterium
AGCCGAAAATGAGTGGGCGTTTTTGGTACTTTTGTCGATACAAAAGTACAGAAAAATTCCGTTTTGGAAAAAACAGTTTATGAATATAAAAAGTCAGCAAACCTTTCAGTTCGCTGACTTTGTTTTTATTTCTTTAGCAAAACGCCCTTAAGATGTCTGCTTTTCTATTACTTAATCTTCTCAAGTATAAACGGAACAATCATCTGTCCGTAAACACTCTTTCCATCCTCGTCCTGTTTGCCTACATACTCGACGTGTCCGCCGTGCATAACCTTAAGTTCAACATTCTTTTCCAAGTCGTGTCCAAAGGTTTTGAGCATTGCAAGCACAAGCATTGTCTGTTCGTATCTTGCGGGCATATCATTGTCGGACACAATAAAGAGCATATTGGTCTTTACCATATCCCTGTTATTTATGTAGTAGAGAGGCGCCGCTTCGTCAACAACCGTCGAAAGATAGTGCATTCCCCGTTCGTACTTCAAAATACTGAAATGGGTTGTGGGCTGACCTGCATCGTAAATATATCCTGTAATGAGATAGGGATTAACACCTTCATTTGCAAGGAAATACTTATTAAAGCAGAGCATCATCGAAATATATGCACCGGCAGAGGCTCCGCCGATAAAGGTGTGGGTTGCTTTGCCGTACTGTGAAATATTCTGCTGTACCCATTTGACAGCCTTTGCCGCATCGACGATATAGTCGGGAAAACGTGCAGTGGGGTACATACGGTAATCTACACTGATAAGGCAGATGCCGTTATTTGTAAAGTATTCCTTGATGTGGTCGGGAAGACCTTTTGAACCCTCCTCTATTCCGCCGCCGTGGAAGTAAATAAACACGGGAAATTCATCTTTTTCGGGAAGGTGAATATCAAGAAGCTGTGCGGGAAGTTTTCCGTACTGAATATCCAAAATACTTTTCATAATTACTGTCTCCGTAGGTTAATTCTTAGATTTTCTGTATGTAGCAAAATAAGATGCAGCGACTATGCAGATAACTGCCGCATAAACATTCCAGGAAGGAACAATTCCGTTTACGAAAAGCGTAACAAAGGGTGTAAGAATCGGCTTTATGAAGAATGCAAAGGAAGCCATCATCGCACCGCCGTGCTCCATTGCCTTGAAGTAAAAGAGGTAGCCGAGACCCGTAACAAAAATGCCAAGGTAAACGAGGTTGAGAACAACACTTGTATTAATAACGGAGGGCATAATTGTGTATGCAGGGTCATTTGTAGCAGCACCCATAACAAGAAGGAACACAAGAAGTGCTACGCTTCCGAGTAAAAATCCGAAGCTTGTCTGAATAATACCGCCGAACTTCTTCATAAACTTCTTTGAAAGAACTGTATAAAGGCTGAAACTGAGGGATGCAAACACTGCGTAAGCTACAGATTCAAGGTTGGTGCCCTTTGAAAGGTCTGCGCACAAAAGCACTCCTACAATACCGAGCACAAGGGCAATTACCTTATTTGAAGTAAGCTTATCCTTGAGTATAAAGAGTGAAAACAGGATTGTGAAAATCGAGTTTGATGAGAAAATGATTGCGATAAGTGCGGGAGAATCTGCTTTCTTTACACCGATCTGCAGAGCAATCATACTGAAGCAGACAATAAACACACCCAAAAGTGCAATAAGTCCGACGTCCTTGATGTCAATTTTGATTTTTTCCTTTTTTATCTTCATTATCGCAAAAGGAAGCATCATCACAGAGCCAATAATAAATCTCCAGAGTGTAATCGCAAAGGGGGTTACATCATTTGCAATAAGCTTGCTTACAGGCTCTAAGGTTACGAAAAGTATGGCGGTAAGAGCCGCAAAAATAATTCCTTTTTTCATTGTTGTCTCCTCTGTTATTAATTGTTTTTATAATAGAAATCGTACGCTTCGGAAAGACAGTCAACCGCATCAAGGTTTCTTTCTCTTCCTTTTTGTGTTGTCATAACCCACGAGGTCATCATAAAGCCTTTAAGTCTTTCGGGTGCAATGATTTTTGGGCACCTTTCCACGGTAAGTCTCATATTATCTCTGCAGAATTCGATTGTTCCGTCGCAGTTACTACCTGTGGGAAGCTGGTCAAAGCCGTGCTTTTCAAGCGTCTCATAGGAGCTCATTGAATCGAAAAGATAGCCCTCGGTATGCTTGAAATTGCCGTAGTACCAGTTACTGTAGAGGACTTCCTTAGGGGCATTCTCGAGGAAAGCCTTCCGGCTTTCGGGTGTATGCCAGGCGTGGTCTGCCCAAATCCAGGGACGTGAGCCGCATTTTTCGGTAATCTCAAAAAGATAGTGGATATCGTGCCACAGCAGCTCATCTCCGCGGATAATGCACATAGGGCTTTCGGTCTGAACGGAATAGCACTCTTCATCCATACCGAGATGGAAGAGTTCGGGTTTTCCAAAGAGTTCACTTATTTCGCAGATTACATCCTTGCAGAAGGAGTAATAACAAGGAGTGGAAAGCATTCTTGAATAAATGCCCATCCACTTATCGTGACCTGCGGAAAAGTTGAGCTTGGGATATACCTTAAAGCCAAGTCCTCTGAGTCTTGATATTTCATCAGAAAGCTTCTCTTTCGACCAGGCACCGGGTGCTGAAATTTCGGGGTGTGATTCATACTGCACACCCTCAGCAACGTCAATAAGAATTGTGTTACAGCACTTCTTTTCAACGAGTCTGTCGATTATTTCATTCCACGCTTTATCCTCGCACTTGAGGGGCTGAGTCTTTTTACATTCGCCGCCGTACTCGGGGCCGTAGTCGCCCCACATATTATCGCCGAGGTGTATAAGGTAGCTCCAAATAAGCTTATCTGACATATTGAATCCCCCGCGGGCTTATAAACCCAAAAGCTTTGAAATTTTTGCTTTTCCTAAATTTTCGGCAGCCATATCGCCGCCCTGTGCCTTATTTACGGCAAGTGTCATCATACCTGCACGTTTACCCGCTTCAATGCCTGCATCGGCATCCTCAACAACGAGGCATTCTTCATAAGGCATACCTAACATATCGGCAGCCTTTACGAAAACTTCGGGGTCGGGCTTGGATTTTGTGATGTTATTACCGTCGGAAACGGCATCAAAATATGTATCAAGTCCTATCTGCTTTAAAATGACAGGTGTGTTTTTACTGGATGAGCCTATAGCAATTTTTATGCCCTTTGTCTTTAAATCTTCAAGGTTATCCATAACACCGCAGAGTATATCGTCGGGTGTAAGTGCCTTTATGTATTCCTTATAGCAATCATTTTTTCTTTCTGCAAGGGCTGCTTTTTCTTCATCCGTATAGCTCTTCTCTGCCCTCTCAAGAACGATATTCAGGCTTTCCATACGGCTGACTCCTCTGAGTCTTTCGTTAATTTGTCTGTCAAAATATATACCTTCTTCATCGGCGAGCATTTTCCAAGCCTTATAGTGACATTCATCGGTGGAAACGATTACGCCGTCAAGGTCGAAGATTACTGCTTTTATACTCATTTTGTTTACCTCACATTGCTTCCTTTATCGTGGTTGCTTTGCTTACTTCAAGCTCCTTACCTCTGAATACAACCTTAACGGGTGTTTCACTGTCAGATGTAAGCTTATATTCATCGTTTGTCATTTCAACGGTAAGCTTCTTTCCGTGATAGAGGAAATTGAACTTAACGCTGTCCCACCAGGGCATCATATGGGGATTGATTTCTATTTTATCTTCTCTGCAGACAATACCCGCAATACCGCGGAACATTGCCATCCAGGCACCCACAAGACAGCCGGAATGTACGCCCTGCCAGCCGCAGTGGTGAATATCGTAAACGTCGATGTAGCTGGTTTCAATAAGGTAGTTATATGCCGAGAGCATTCTGCCGTTGTCTGCGGCACAAATTGAATGGGGTGCAAAGGAAAGGGATGACGAGGATTCACACATCTTTTCATAGTAGTCCCAGTTTGCAGCATAATCAGCACCCTCGGGCATCATATTGAGATAGCTGAAGATAAGCATTACGTCAGGCTGCTTTATAACCTGGCTCTTATGGTAAAGCCCAGAAGACTTCATCTGGAACTTTTTTGCATCGCTTCCGCCTGCTTCCTCGAGTGTTCTTGAAAGACCGAAGTAGCCGTCAAACTGAGGAATCATACCGCCTTTTTCAAGAGGCAGATAGAGCTTTGATGCAACTTCGGTATAATCCTTGTTGATGCCGTACCTTTTACAGTATTCGCTTGTCTTTTCAAGCACGAACTTTACAAGATAGTTTGTATATGCGTCGTTATTTACATAAGGATGATGCTCGTCTGTACCTGTTACACGCTTGATATGATAAAGTCCGTCAACAAGCTCGACTCTGCTTTCCCAGTAGTCACAAAGACTGGTGAGCATTTCCATACCGTAATCCTTCAGGAATTCTTCATCGCCTGTTACTGTGTAGTAGTGGATAATACCCCAGCAGATATCGGCATTGATATGAATCTGCATAAAGGGGTGTCTTGCGTATTCCCAAACTCTTTCATCACCGTCAACGGATGAACAGAAAGCGTACTTTGCGCCCTTGTAGCCTGCTTGGGTTGCATTCTGCTTAGATTTCCGGAGTCTGTCATAGCGGTACATAAGTGCCTTCTTTGCGGCATCGGGACAGGTATAGATAAACACGGGAAGCTGGTATACCTCGCAGTCCCACCATACAAAGTTATTATATCTTTCACCTGTAAGACCTTTAGCCGAAAGTGAGTGTATGCTGTCATTACGTGCAGCAGAGATTACAGAGTGATAGTTTGCAAATCTTACGCCTGCGTCTGCCTTTTCGTCGCCTGCAATTTCCATATCAACAAGGTCGAAAACTTCTCTGTATGCCTTAAAGTGTGCGTTATAGTATTCGTCGTATCTCTTTTCGAGAGCAACAGGCTCTTTAACGTCACCTTCACGGGACGAGATAATGTAAACCGATTTTTCAACCGTTACCTTTTCGCCCTTTTGGGAATTGTATTCGGTTACGTTATAGATAAGTCCGTCTTTATTTTCGCACTTCCAAGCGGAGTCGGGGTAGATATTTGTAACTGTGGTAACGGCAGTCTCAAAGCCGTATTTTTTGCCCATACTCATTCTGACAAAGGTCTTATTATCCCACACCTTCTCGTCAATTACGCTTGTAACCTTCTGACCGCCTGTTTTTACTCTCTTATCCGTACCAGAAAGAATTTCTATTTTCTTAGAGTGGTTTACGGGAGTGATTTCGACTTTAATGCAGTATGTATGGTCGTTATCAAAGGAGGAAAATCTTTCAAAGCGGATATCTGTAATATCGCCCTTAGAGTTTTCCCAGGTAACCTCTCTTACAAGAGAAGCATTTGTCATATCAAGGTATCTTGTCCAGGAGTGAAGCTTACCTTCCCAAGGGTAGAAGGTTTCGCCGTCAACGGTCACACGCATAAGGAGAAAATCAGCATTATTGATTACGGAATCCTGATATTCAAAGTGCTTGAGTTTATCCTCGTCAATATAATATTTTTTCATATATTCATTATCGGCAAAGGGCTCGATAACCTCGATTATCTCGTCGATAACGCCTCTGATATATGCACCCTGAATACGGATAGAGCCGTATTCTTCATAGCTTCCGCGAACGCCGATATAGCCGTTACCTGTGGTAAGAAGCGAAGCGTTTAATGCTTCCTCTTCAATTTTATATTCTTGTTCAATAAATCTTTTGGATGTTGCCTTCAGCATATCTTTTCCTCCAAATTTGCATAACTTGTCATTTTATTGTATTGTAGCATATTAAGGGGTTGTTTGTCAATGAAAAAGGTATATGAAAAGCGGATTTAAGCAACAAAAAAACGACAGGTTTAGAGTACACCTCTAAACCTGTCGTTTTTTGGCTGGGACGGTTGGACTCGAACCAACGAATGGCGGAGTCAAAGTCCGCTGCCTTACCGCTTGGCGACGCCCCAGTATCGTAGCAGAGTAATTATATACCAAAGAAAAAGGTCTGTCAAGCGAAAAAATGTAAATTAAAGGTTCATAAGTTTATCGACAAGCTCACGTGTTGTCAGCACCTCACTCATAGCACTTGCCGAACCGCAGGCATTACCGAGCTTCAAGGCGTAATCATAGCCTTTATCAACTCCCGAAAGAAATCCTGCAACCATACTGTCCCCTGCACCTACGGTGTTTACAGGGGTTATTTTTATGGGCTTTGCCGTATGAGTTTCGCCGAATTCATCGACAAGAATCGCGCCCTTATCGCCCATAGAAACAAGAACATTTACTGCACCCAGGCTTTTCAGTTTTCTTGCGGCGGTTACTATTTCTTCGGCTGTATCAAGCGGCTTTCCCGCAATTTCGGACAATTCATCCTCATTCGGCTTTATGAGATATGGCTTAAGCTTCAGGCAATCAATAAGCTTTTGTCCCGAGGTATCGACAACAAATCGGATGCTTCGGTCTGACAGACGTTCCATTATGTCACAGTAAATGCCATCATATCCCTTGGGTGTACTTCCTGCAAGCACAAGGGTATCGCCATCGGAAATGCAGTCAAGCTTTTCAAAAAGATTCTTAACATCAACTTCCGCAACCACACAGCCGCCGGCGTTTATTTCGGTAATACTGTCTGATTTGATTTTGACATTGATTCTTGTATTTCCCTTTTCAACCTTTACAAAATCACAGCACAAGCCTTGGGCTTCAAGCATTCTCAGAAGCTCTTCACCCGTAAAGCCTGCAATAAATCCGAGGTTCACAGAATCTATTCCCATCTGCTTCAATACATATGAAACATTTATGCCCTTGCCGCCGAAGTGAAGGGATTCGGATGTGCTTCTGTTGGTACTGCCAAGCTTCAGCTCAGGTGTATCGAGAAGATAGTCAAGAGAAGGATTGAGAGTCAAAGTGTAAATCATAGTGCCTCCGGCAAATTAGGAGTTAGAAGTTAGGAGTTAGAAGTTAGGAGTTATTTTGTAAATCCCCGACGCCGTCGTTTGGTGTCGGGGATTGGTTAACCGTGCAATTTATAATCGTTATGCAAAACAGATTTCGTCGGTGTTGCAATTTTGCGGCTGTCGGAGTTTGATAGCCGCAAAAAGCTCGTTACGCGACACAAAAAACGTTTTGTGACTCGCCTCCCCGCGAAAATCGCGGTGACGCCTCGTCACGCCCAGAACATTGAACCCGGTTTGGGATCGTGAATAATAATGTCAGAAAGGAACTTTATTGCCTTTTCAAGACCTTCGGTTGAAGTCATAACGCTGTCTTCGTGTTCGATTGTAACCGACTTGTTATAGCCGACAAGCTGAAGCATAGAAATGATGTCACGCCAGAACTTTTCGCCGTTACCGTAGCCGAGTGCGCGGAATACCCAGCTTCTGCCGATTTCATCGCCGTAGTGCTTGGTGTCAAGAACGCCGTTTACTCTTGTGTTGGCTTCGTCAATGCGCGTATCCTTGGCGTGGAAATTGAAAATTGCCTTTTCCTTGCCGAGAACACGTACCACCTCTACAGGATCCATACCCTGCCAGATAAGGTGTGAGGGGTCTACGTTGGCACCGATTGTCGGTCCTACCGCGCGTCTTATTTTAAGCATCGTTTCCGTGTTATATACGCAGAAGCCGGGATGCATTTCAAATGCAATCTCGGTAACGCCGTAGCCCTTTGCGTAATCTGCTGCCTTCTGCCAGTAAGGAATAAGAACATCATTCCACTGCCAGTTAAGAATATCGAGATATTCACCGGGCCAGGGACAGGTTACCCAGTTGGGATTTTTCGACGCTTCGCAGTCACCGGGACAACCCGAGAATGTAATTACTGTCGGAATTTCAAGTTCGTTTGCAAGAATGCAGGTACGTTCAAAATCCTCGTGGAATTTTGCGGCAATTTCCTTGTTGGGGTGTACTGCGTTTCCGTGGCAGGAAAGTGCACTTATGGACATTCCGTGCTTTGAAAGGGTGTCCTTGAAGGCTTTGAGCTTTGACTTATCAGCGAGCAATTCTTCCCTGTGGCTGTGTCCGTCGCCGGGATAACCGCCGCAGCCTACTTCAACAGTCTCAACACCGAGACCTTTAAGATAGCCGAGGGCTTCGTCAAAGCTTTTATCATAAAGAGGTACTGTAATTACACCGAGTTTCATAATAGTTCTTCCTTTCGGGATATTTTTATTTCTGTGGCATTTTGTATGTAGGTACGATTTCGTGTATAAGACTTCTTATATCAACAGAATCATCATACATAACACTCTTCAGGTTTTCAAGTCTTTCGGCAAACCATTCTTCGTCAAATTCTATGGGTTTTCCGACGTGAATAAGGTCGTTTTCCGTATTCTCAAGACCCTCCTCACCCATAAGAAGCTCTTCATAAAGCTTTTCACCGGGTCTGAGTCCCGAGAATTCAATCTTGATATCCTCGTCAACCTTATAGCCCATAAGTCTTATCATATTCTTTGCAAGATCAAGTATCTTTACGGGCTTGCCCATATCAAGAACAAAGATTTCTCCTCCCTTTGCCATAGCACCTGCCGTCAGCACAAGGGAAACGGCTTCGGGAATTGTCATAAAGTATCTAATAATATCGGGGTGTGTAACCTTTACGGGTCCGCCCTGCTCAATCTGCTTTTTAAAGAGGGGAATTACAGAGCCGTTGGAGCCGAGAACATTACCGAAGCGTACGGCAACAAACTCAGTCTTTGACTTTCTTGAAAAGCTCTGCACAACCATCTCGCACATTCTCTTTGAAGCACCCATTACGTTTGTGGGATTAACCGCCTTATCCGTTGAAATGAGCACGAATCTCTGAGTGCCGTACCTGTCTGCCATTTCCGCAGTCTTATATGTACCGAATACGTTGTTTTTTATCGCTTCGTTGGGGCTGTCCTCCATAAGAGGAACGTGCTTATGTGCTGCGGCGTGATAAACAATCTGGGGTCTGTACTTTGAAAATACATTTTCCATACGGATAGAATCACGTACCGAGCCGATAAGGGCAAGAACATTTGTGTCGGGAAAATCAGACTTCAGCTCGTTCTGGATATCATAAGCATTGTTTTCGTAAACGTCGAAAATGATAAGCTGCTTGGGATTGTATCTGACTATCTGACGGCAAAGCTCGCTTCCGATTGAGCCGCCTCCACCCGTTACCATAACAACCTTTCCGGTAACATAGTCCATCTTTTGCCTCATATCAAGCTTTATGGTCATTCTTTCGAGAAGGTCTTCAATTCTTACATCGGTAATGCCGCTTCCGCCTCTGCCGTTAATTGCATCGTCGATTGAAGGCATTGTCTTAAGCTGACAGCCCGTCTTTGAACAGATTTCAAGTATTTCACGTCTTTGGTTACTGCTCATTGAGGGAATTGCAAATATGATTGTGTCAATTGCATATTTCTTCGCACAGGTGATTATATCGTCACGGGTGCCTGCAATTCTTACGCCGTTTATAAATTTACCGATTTTTGTTTCGTCATCGTCTATGGCGCAGATTATTTCGCTTTTTGCAAAGCTTTTATTCGTGTTGATATCCGTAATAAGAATCTGAGCCGCTTCACCGGCACCGATTATCATTATCTTTTTTGTCTTTTCGGAGGTATATGTTGCCTTTCGTCCGTAAAGCTTATAGTAAAGCTTCATAAGAATTCTCGGCCCGATTATTGCAAAAATGGAAAGAAGGAAGTATATTACGTACACGTTTCTTCTTGCAAGATAAGTCATTCCGAGAAGCTTTCCGACAATACCGAGAAACAATAGGGATGCCGCCGCAAACACGGGGGATACGGCAAGAACCATATAGTCTACGGGGCTTGCATACTTCCAGATAACCTTATATCTCTTTGTCAGAAACAAAAACAGAGCATTCGGGACAACCGCAGAAATTATCATATAGCAGAAGGTTCTGATATTCTGCACAAGCTGAAACCATATGTGCGTATCAAAGTTTACGCCCACAAGCATCGCCACAACAAGGCAGGCGGTCAGGGCAAACACATCATACAGCATCCACAAAAGGACAGTTGACTTACTTTTCATAACAATTCTCTCGCTTTCGACTTTATTTTACAGGTCTTTGCTAATAGAACTCAAAAGTTTTTTTACATTAAATTAATTATACACCGCGGTTATTTATTTGTCAAGGAAAGAAATATGCTTTACGCATCATAAATAAAAAAACCGAGGTGCCCAGACACCCCGGTTCAAAAACTATATTTTCTTGTATATTACCTTTCCGTCATCAAGAACCGCCTCAACCTTATCGCCGTTTTTAACTTCACCTTCAAGAATCTTGAGTGAAAGACTGTCCTCAATCTGTCTCTGCATAGCGCGGCGTAAAGGTCTTGCGCCGTACACGGGGTCAAAGCCTTCCTTGGCAAGATGGCTTATCACCTCATCGGAGAACGTGAGGTCAATTCCGAGATTTTTGATTCTTTCATTAATCTGCGAAAGCATAAGAGAAGCAATTTTCTTTATATCCTCATCCGACAGCTTTCTGAACACGACAATTTCGTCAACTCTGTTTAAGAATTCGGGTCTGAAATGTCCTTTCAATGCCTCAAGCACAGCCTTTTCGGTCTTTATCTGCTCTGCTTCGTCGGACGCTTCGTTATTGAAGCCCAGACGCTTGGGCTCGATAAGTGCACCGGTACCGAGGTTTGATGTCATAATAATAACCGTATTCTTGAAGTCAACCGTTCTGCCGTGGGAATCGGTAAGTATTCCGTCGTCAAGCACCTGAAGAAGAAGATTGAACACATCGGGATGCGCCTTTTCTATTTCATCAAAGAGGACAACAGAGTAAGGGTTACGGCGGATTTTTTCGGTGAGCTGACCTGCATCCTCAAAGCCGACATAGCCTGGAGGTGAGCCTATAAGCTTAGATACCGAATGCTTTTCCATATACTCCGACATATCAATACGGATTATGGCATTTTCATCACCGAAAACAGCTTCGGCAAGTGCCTTTGAAAGCTCTGTTTTACCAACACCCGTCTGTCCGCAGAATATAAATGAGCCCTGAGGTCTTTTTGGATCCTTGAGTCCCGTTCTGCCTCGGCGTATTGCGCGGGACACAACATTTACCGCATCGTCCTGACCTATTACCCTGCCCCTCAGAATCTCATCAAGTCTGAGAAGTCTTTCACTCTCTTCGTTTTCAAGCTTCTTTACGGGAATATGAGTCCAGGAGGTGACGATTTCTGCAATATCCTCCTCGCCGATGGAAGGATAGTCCGAGTTTTCTTTGCCGTCTGACCAGCTCTTTTTCTTTTCTTCGAGCTGTGAAGAAAGCTCCTTTTCCTTAGTGAGAAGCTCTCCTGCCTTCTCAAAATTCTGTTCCTGTACCGCCTTTTCCTTTTCGCTCTTCACCCTCTCGATTTCTTCCTCAAGCTCGTGAAAATCGGCAGGCGGTGTGATTTCGGAAATACGCTTTTTTGATGCAGCCTCGTCTATAAGGTCAATCGCCTTATCGGGCAGAAATCTGTCGGTGATATATCTTGCCGAAAGATTTACGGCAGCCTCAATCGCCTCATCGGAAATCTTGATTTTGTGATGTGCCTCGTACTTATCGCGAAGTCCGCCGAGAATAAGAACTGCTTCTTCCTTTGTAGGCTCGCCGACATTTACCGACTGAAATCTTCTTTCGAGTGCCGCATCCTTTTCAATATACTTTCTGTATTCGTCAATGGTTGTTGCACCGATAAGCTGAATTTCGCCTCGTGCAAGGGCAGGCTTTAAGATGTTTGCCGCATCTATTGCGCCTTCCGCCGCACCTGCACCGATAATTGTATGGATTTCGTCGATAAAGAGAATAACATCTCCTGCCTTCTTTACTTCATCCATAACATTTTTGATTCTTTCTTCAAATTCGCCCCTGTACTTTGCACCCGCAAGCATACCGGAAATATCGAGTGTTACAAGTCTTTTATTCTTTATGCTCTCGGGCACAAGTCCGTCAACGATTCTCTGGGCAAGTCCTTCAACCACCGCCGTTTTACCGACGCCGGGCTCGCCTATAAGACAGGGGTTATTCTTGGTACGTCTTGAAAGAATCTGCACCACTCTCTGCATTTCCTCTTCCCTGCCTATAACAGGGTCGATTTTTCCGTCCTTTGCCTTTTTTGTAAGGTCTGTGGCATACTTATCAAGGGTACCCGTTCCCGACTTTTCGCCGTCAGCCTGTCCGTAGTTTTCCGAGCCGAAGGAGCCTGCACTCTGCTTCTTTATTCCCATACCTTCAATTATTTCGTTATAAAGAGCTGAAGGCTCAACGCCGAGATTTTCCAGAAGCTTTACGGCTACCGAATCAGTTTCTCTGAGTATCGAAAGAAGAATATGCTCTGTGCCTACAAAGGCGCTGCCGAAGCTCCTTGCAAGCTGACCCGATTCTTCGAGAATATGCTTTGTTCTGGGTGTAAGCTCAAACTCGTGGGAAGAACCCGAGTCGCCGACACCTATCATTTTAACTACTGCATCCTCAAGCTTTTTATAGTCAACGCCCTTTACCTCGAGAAGCTTTGAGGCTATGGAATTTGCCTTGAACACAATGCCAAGAAGAATATGCTCGCTGCCTATATAGTTATGTCCAAGCTTTGATGCAAGCTTGGGTGCGGCATTGAGAGCCCCCTGGGCATTTTCAGTAAATCTGTTTGCCATCTATATTCACATCCTTTGACGAATTAATTCTAAATTCTAAACTCTAAACTCTTAATTCTTAATTTCCGTCACATTCCGACAGGAATTGACGGATAATGTCTGCTCTGTATTTATCACGGATATTTGCATCGAGTGCTTCGGGGAATCTTTCGAGAATATGCGCAGGCATTATTTCAAAGAGAAGCTTTACAAGATTCTTTTCACGAAGTTCGGGAATGATACCGCACACCGAAGCAAGGCGCACATTTGATATGAGCTTTGATGCTTCGTTAGTATCAATCTTTCTTGCATATCTGAGTGTACCGTAGGAACGCCAGAGCTTATCGTAGGTTTCACTTTGCGTGTTTTCGAGAAGCTTCTTTCTTACCTCTCTTTCTCGGTCCACAATCTGAGACACGGCACTCTTGAGCTTTTGTATTGTATCCTCCTCGGAAATACCTAAGGTTACCTGATTTGAAAGCTGATACATATTCGCTCTTGCATCGCTGCCTTCACCGTAAATTCCCCTTACGGTAAGACCTATTTTATTCATAAGACTTACTATGCTCTTTATGTAGCCGTATGCAGAAAGTGCAGGCAGGTGAAGCATCACCGAGGCTCTGAGACCCGTACCGAGGTTTGTGGGACAAGAGGTGAGAAAGCCGTACTTCTCGTCGTATGCAACATTACAGCCTTTAATGATTGCATCATCAGCCCTGCTTGCCTTTTCGTAGGCTTCTCCGAGATTAAAGCCCGGAAGTATTGCCTGAATTCTTACGTGGTCCTCTTCGTTTATCATAACCGAAAGACTGTTGTCGCTGTCGGTAACAAGGGCACGGAATATATCTGTGCTTTCGGCAAAATCGGGGGAAATAATATGCTCCTCGACAAGAACATCACTTGCCGAATTCTTGCCGATTTCGGTAAAGCTGACCGAATCGGAAAACTCATTTTCCAACGCTTGCTTTACGCTCAGTGCCACTTTTTTTGAGGAATTTTCGTCAAGTCTCCAGGGAAAAGCAAATCCCTCAAGATTTCTTGCAAGGCGTACACGTGAGCTTATTACAACATCATCCGTATTACGGATTTTTTCATACCATTTCATTTACGCTTCCTCCTTGCCTTTGTTTTCAAGCTCGCGGATTTCATCCCTATACTTTGCAGCCATTTCATATTCCTGCTTTTCTATGGCTTCACTGAGCTTTGCTTTAAGGGCTTCTATTTTCTTTTTTTCTGATATTTCGCTCTTTTTTCCTTCGGGCACCTTGCCGCAATGCTCGACGTTTCCGTGAATACGCTTTACGGTTGAATTGAGTGAGGCTGAAAAGGTATTGTAGCATTCACCGCAACCGATTTTACCGCCGTGAAGAAACTCGGAAAACCTCATTCCGCACACGGGACAAACCTTGGGCTCGGATACAACCTTTGTGCCTGTGTCTCCCATCATTCCCGCAAACAGACCGCCGAAAATGTCGTCTGTTCCTTTTCCGAAAAGTCCGTCAAAAACATCCGAGGGTTCAAATGAGCTTTTATTTGAAATGCCCTTCTTCTCGGCACATTCGCCGCAAAGAAACATTTCACCTATCTTTCCGTTTATATTTGTTTTATAATGAATTTTTGCTTCATTCTTTTTACAAGCCTGACAAAGCATATTCTATCATCCTTTCATCGTTACTTAAGTGTCAGAATAAGAGATTTCATAATATCAGCCCTTACGGTATCGCGGCTCTGTCCCTGGACAATTCTGATAAGCGCCCTGTCGGACAGAGTGGAATTCATAAGAGACAATTCTCTTTCTGTTATAAGGTTATTGTCATAAATCGATACAAGCATTGCCTTTGCACTCATAGCATCTATCGACTCACCGATAGCCGAGAGCATATGCATAAGAAATGCCGTCTTTGAATCAAAGCTTATTTTCCGTATTTTTATGTATCCGCCGCCGCCGCGCCTTGATTCAACTATATACCCACGGTCGTGATTGAAGCGTGAGGATATTACATAATTTATCTGGCTTGGCACGCATCCAACGTCGCCTGCAAGTTTATTTCTCTGAAGCTCAAGCTCGCCGCCGCCCTCTTCAAGCATTCTCTCAATTATTCTTGCTATCTGTTCACTCATAGGGTTTCCCATAACGGCACATCCTTTCTTTAACGACCTTAAAGTTTGACCTTTCCTGACCTTGCGACTGTATTATAAAACGAAAGTCAAAGAAAGTCAAAGTCAATAAAAGTCGAATTTTAGGCTTTTGGGGCAAATTCAAGCACCTTTTCTCGTTATATCTCGTCAAAGCTATCTTTTTCACACTTTTTTGCATTTCTTTGACTTTTGTATTTTGTAGGATGGCAGGAGGAAATACTCTGACCCCGGTTGACATTGAAAAGGTTTTCGTCGGGGTCAAATATTTTGTCGCCGTCTTCCCCGCTGTCGTAAAAACTGAAGTCAGTTCTTGTGTTTTTATCTTTTTTCATAAATACCTCCAAAAAATTATGTAAAAGGTCTTTATTATTTAAAAAAACTATGTTATACTTTATTATAGGTAATTATAAAATACATTCAAAAGGAATAAAGATAGATGAACAGAAATCCTAAAAGCAGTCGTTCTTCTTCAAACAGACCGAGAACAAGAGAAGATGCTATACTTGCCCAGAGAAGGCGTGAGGAAGAAAAACTAAGAAGAAAAAAAGCAAGAGAAAACATAAGATTTTTCTCATCCGTGACCGTTATTTCACTTATTGCGGCAGCAGTTTGTCTTATAGCTATGTTTGTATACATTTTTATAGACTTCCGTGCGGGTACCAAAACACCCGACGAGCCTGTAAAAATCACATACGGCGAAGAAACGGTTGTCCTTGACAAAGCACACTATTCTTACAAAAACGGAGAATACTACGTTTCCTTATCAAAATTATCCGAGGTTTGCTCCTTTACCCTTCACGGAAACGTAAAGAATATGACCCTCACCGTTGACGACGGCAGAAATGCCTCATTTGACATCGGCACCCCCGGAGTAAAGATTGACGGTACATATTCGGTTCTCAAGAACAAGAGTTATTTTGAAAACGGACACTTATTTGTTCCCGTAAGCTTTTTCCCGGAGTTTTGCAAGAATGTAAAATGTGAATATGACAGAACCGCAAAAACCTACGGCTACAATATCATTTTTGATGACGAGTTTTCTTTCAAGGCTCTGCCGCTTTCGGAATCGGATGCGGTTTTATACGAGCAGCTTAAAGACTCGCAATCGCCGGATAAGGATTTCAAGTCAGATCTTTCCGACTATGAAAGCTATATGAATCCCGAGGACAGGGATGCATTTCTGACGCTTATCAATTCGGAAAGCAGGCTTGACAAGGACTATGTTCCCGACGACCTTTTGGAAATATCCGACACAAGAAGCGACAGAGACAAGCAAAAGATGCGTCTTTATGCCGCAAAGGCTCTTGAGGCTATGTTTATCGAGCTTCGTGCAAACGGTTACAACAATCTCTCGGTTATGAGCGGTTACAGAAGCTACGAGTATCAGGAGTCGATGCTTGAAAATGAAATCAATTACTATCTCGGAATATATGACGGCGACAGGAATAAGGCAGAAAGTGCCGCTTTATCCAACATAACGGCGCCCGGCGCTCTTGAGCATCAGAGCGGTCTTTGTGCTGATGTCGGCACAAGTGCAATACTTACAGAGGAATTTGCCTCAGAGGATGTGTACAAGTGGTTATACTCCAACTGTGCCGATTTCGGTTTTATTCTCCGCTATCCCAAGGACAAGTCCCACATCACGGGTGTTTCCTTTGAGCCGTGGCATTTCCGCTATGTCGGCAGATACCACGCAAAAAAGATTATGGATGAAGGACTTTGTCTTGAAGAATATCTTGACACTATCCGTTAGTCTTCCCTCTCTTCGGGCATCATATTTTCTATAAATATGCCGTATCCTTTCTTTGAATCCGAAACAAGCACGTGGGTCACGGCACCTACAAGCCTGCCGTTCTGAATAATGGGGCTGCCCGACATTCCCTGTACGATGCCTCCTGTCTTTTCGAGAAGCTTTTCGTCGGTTACGGTTATAAGAAAGTTTTTACCGTCTTCATCTGAGTTTTTGATTTTGGTAATTTCTATTTCGTATTCACCTATTCCCTCAGAGTCAAGCTCGCAGAGAATTGCCGCCTTTCCCGTTGTAACCTCGCTGCTTTTGGCAACCTCCAGAGCCTCTTTACCGCTTTGGAAAGCATCACCGCGAATTACGCCGTAGACACCGTGGGGTGTATTACCTGAAATTTCGCCCTGTTTTACTGTATCAAAGCTGCCCTTAAGCTCACCCGGCATTCCCTTTCTGCCCCTTATTATGTCGGTGATTTCAACGTCAACCACAGCACCCGACAAAAGCGGCATAAGCTTTCCCGTATCTATATCGCAAATACCGTGACCGAGACCTGCAAATTCTCCCGTGTCGGGGTTATAATAGGTCATAGTTCCGATTCCCGCAGTGCTGTCCCTCACCCAGATACCTGTTTTATACTTTTTATCCGACAGCGACAGTACGGGCTTGATGATACAACCCTTTTCCTCGTCATCACGAAGGTATATTACGGAAACATCCTTTCCCCTTGAGCTTTCAACGGCAAAAGCCATTTCCTCGGCGGTATTGACATCCCTTCCGTTTATACTCTGTATAATATCACCCTCACGAAGACCTGCTTTTTTTGCGGGACTTACAAATCCGTCGCCCGTTTCGATATCCGAAAGGCGCACCACCATAACACCTTTAGTAAAAAACTTGACGCCGAAAACATCACCGCAGGGTACAAGCTTTGTGTCGGGTACAACCTTTATTTCAACATTCTTCAGAGGAATTACTCCAAAAAGCTTAGCACCGGCTGTGGTTACTCCGTTTACGTTATCCGTATTTATACTTACGGCATTTATTTCTTCCCTTGTCACAACAATTTCTTTCGGTGTGGCTGCATCGAGTGCCGCCACAAAGACTACACACAGTATATACACCGAGAGCAGCACCTTTATTATGACAGAGGATATTTTTCCTGATTTATCCTTAAAAAACTGCATTTTTCTCTCCTTTTTCGGACTTCTTATTTCTCGTTTTCCGAAGTCTCACTATCTAATATTCCTTGCCCGTATGTACAATATGTAGTCCAAAATCAAGTCATCAAGTAATTAAATATATATTTAAGGAGATTGCATTATGAAAGTAGCAATTATTGGTTCAAGACACGTAAAAACCCCCAGAGTCGTTCTTAACAAGATTATTGAGGAGCTTCCTCAGGAATGTACCGAAATCGTCAGCGGCGGTGCCGAAGGCGTAGACAAGCTCGCGGAAAAATTTGCCAAAGAAAACGGTTACAGCTTTACTGAAATTTCATCCGAAAGCCCCCTTGAAAAGAGTCAGAAGCTTGCCGACTACGCCGACTGTCTTATTGCCTTCTGGGACTGTGCTTCAAAGGGTACTGCAATTATCATATCCACCTTCACCAAGGTATCTAAGCACGTAAGGATAATCTGCATAAACAAGTAATGATACACGTTAAATCACGCCCCGATGTCAGGTACGGCATCGGGGATTTTTCTTTATATTTATATCACGAACCGTCTGCAAAGCTTGTCGCATTATGGTGTGACAGTCTTGTTTTCATTGCCGAAACGTGGGTTATGGCATCGACTCCGTATTTTTCGCGGATTTTATCGGAGGCTTCGTCGATTTTTACAAGCTTTTCACGTTTAAGGAAGCTCATATCAAACATACATACCTGATACCCGTTTTTGTTATTTACAAGGTTTGTTGTACGTATTCCCACAGAACGGACGGGTTTTGTTATATCATAATTTTCCATATAGAGCTTCATAGCTTCCCTTGCTATTTCCACGGCATTACTCGTAAGGCTCATCTGTCCCTGCTTTTCGGTTGTCACAAGACCTGTGCTTCTGACGCTTATACACACGGTTTTTGCGGCAAAGCCCGAGCTTCGCAGTCTGTATGCCACCTTTTCGGCAAGGGCACAGAGAACACACTTGACTTCATCCGGTGTCTCAAGGTCCTTTGGCAGTGTAACCGAGTTACCTATGGATTTTGCTTCGTCGGCGTCTCCCCATTTTGCTACCCTTGACGTATTGGCGCCTCCTGCGTTATAAAAAAGAATCTCTCCGTTTTTGCCGAGCAGGCTTCGCATCGCAAGACTGCTTGCCGAGGCGATATCGCCTATGGTATTCAACCCATAAAGATGGAGCTTTGCTCTTGTACTTTTTCCCACAAAAATCATTTCGCCCACATCTATTTTACTGACAATGCTTTCATAGTTATGGGGGCCGAACACAGTCACGGCATCCGGCTTTTTGAAGTCCGAGGCAAGCTTTGAAAAAATTTTATTATCGCTTACTCCGACAGATACGGTAAGTCCTGTTTTTTCCTTTACGCGTCTTCGTATCTCATCTGCTATATGTTGCCCCTGACGGAGATTTTTTATTCTGCTGTCACCCGTAAGCTCAATCCACGCCTCATCCATTCCGAAGCTTTCAACAAGGTCGGTATACTCGCAATATATTTCCTTGACTATGCGGGAATACCGTACATATTCATCATAATTCGGCGGCACAATAACAAGGTCTGCGCACTTTTGCTTCGCCTGCCATATGGCTTCTGCCGTCTTTACTCCTCTTTTTTTGGCAAGTTCATTTTTTGCAAGAACTATTCCGTGTCTGTCGGCTTTATTTCCGCACACGGCAACGGGATGTCCGTTGAGCTCGGGTCTGTTTTTACACTCTACGCTTGCAAAAAAATTATTCAAATCCGAATGCAATACTATTCTTCCCTCATTGACGCCTTCTCTATTTATATATTTCTGCAACAGGCTTTCCATCTTTATCCCTCACTTCGCGAACAAGAGTTTTAAACAAGCGTTCTAAACATCTGTTTGGTACAATTTTAGCACAGTTGTTCTGATTTGTCAAGAGGTTTTAGAACATTTGTGTATAAAAAAAGACAGCGTACGCCGTCTTTTCCCAATACTATACTAAATTTTAAATATACGAATCAACTGCCACCGTCGATTCTGCAACCATTTTTATATACTCCTTTACGGCGCAATGGTATTTATCGTTCTGATATTCCTCAAGAGCCTTTTCGTCGTCAAGAACACAGGAAAGGAAAATATCATAAGAACGCTCGGAGCCGATAAAATCGGTGTGAACCTCAAAGTTATGCATCATCGTAACCTGACCGTCCATAGAAAGCAGCATATTTTTTGCCGCTTGCTTTGACTCCTCGCTTCTGTCCTTCAGCTTTATCATTATACAGTGCTTTATCATACTTATTACCTCTTACTTCTTACCTATGAATTTGAGCCGGGGATAACCAGGTCTTCCCCTATCATTCTTGAAAGAATATAGTTCGAAACATACATACCTTTAGGCGTAAAGGCATAGCCTGTCTTATTCTTTACGATATGCCCCGAGTTGATATACGGCCACATCTTTTCATAATAGAGCGACTCAAAGCTTCTTCCGAAGCGTTTCTTGAACCTTGCAAGGTTTATACCGTCATAAAGTCTGAATCTCAGCATTACGTATTCGGCAATTCTTGCCTGAGGCGGAATATCAACATACTCATCAATCAGCTGTTCATTTACCTTTTTTGTTTCGTCAAAGGAATCGATATAAAGGTTAAGGTCACGCTTGAAGGAAAAACGCTTGCCTCCGAAATATGAATGTGCCGCAGGTCCAAGACCTATATATTCATCGCAGTTCCAATATCTGAGATTGTGCCTGCACGCCTTATGCTTTTTTGCAAAGTTTGATATTTCGTACTGGCGGTATCCCTCATATTTCAATCTGTCGATTGCCTCAAAGTACATTTCGCACTCTGTATCCTCATCGGGAAGATTAAGCTCGTGTCTGTTATACCAGAAGGGTGTTCCCTCCTCTATTTTCAGACCGTAAAGGGATATATGGTCAACCCCAAGCTTTACTGCAGTATCAATATTCTCAAACAGCTTTTCTTTGGTCTGGTCGGGAAGTCCGTATATAAGGTCAAGGCTGACATTATCGAACCTTGCATCCCTTGCTTCGCTGATACAGGCATAAATATCCTCCGAAGAATGACGTCGTCCGCACATTGTAAGCTCGCCGTCATCAAAGCTCTGGGCACCCATGCTTATACGGTTTATACCCAGTCTTTTCATAAGCTTGAGCTTTGCAAGGTCAACCGTTCCGGGATTTACCTCTATAGAAATTTCGCATCTCGACGAAAGTCTGAAGTTCTTTTTTACCGCCTTCATTACAGTTTTAAGCTGAAGTTCCGAAAGCAGCGACGGCGTTCCTCCGCCGATATAAACAGAGCTTACTATATAGTTTTTTGTCTGAATTCTATACTCCTGCATATGCTTGACAAGGGCAGATACATATCTGTCCTTTTTTTCTTCGTCAGCGCCCCCTATGGAATAGAAGTCGCAGTAGTTGCATTTACTTATGCAAAAGGGAATATGGATGTATAATCCGAGACCTTTCATACAGTTCAAAACCTCTTACAGTGAATTAGGAGTTAGGAGTTAGGAGTTAGGAGTTATATATCGTCACACTGTATTATTTAATTCCTCATTCCGCACTCCGCATTCCTCATTTGCAGCCTTCGGCTGCATCAGTCTTCATCAAACTTTAATACTGCCATAAATGCTTCCTGCGGTACTTCTACCGAGCCGAAGGAGCGCATTCGCTTTTTACCTTCCTTCTGCTTTTCAAGAAGCTTCTTCTTTCGGGTAATGTCACCCCCGTAACACTTGGCAAGTACGTCTTTTCTCATAGCCTTAACGGTTTCTCTTGCAATAATCTTACCGCCGACAGCCGCCTGTATAGGTATTTCAAAGAGCTGACGGGGAATATTATCCTTTAATTTTTCTGCAATCTTTCGTGCTCTTGCGTATGCCTTATCCGTATGAACGATAAAGGAAAGAGCATCGACTATTTCGCCGTTGAGAAGTATATCAAGCTTTACAAGCTTACTCGGCTCATATCCCGCAAGCTCATAGTCAAGGGAAGCATAGCCGCGTGTCTTTGATTTGAGTGCATCAAAGAAGTCGTATACGATTTCGTTAAGCGGAAGTGTATAGTGCACCTCGGCTCTTGTGGTATCAAGATATGTCATATCCTTATATGTGCCGCGTCTTTCCTGACAAAGCTCCATAATTGCACCGACATATTCGGTGGGACAGATAATGCTTGCCTTTACAACAGGCTCAAAAGCCTCTTCTATTTCATCACCCGACGGGAAGTTTGTGGGGTTATCAATATAGTACTCATCGCCGCTTTTGGGTTTAATCTTATAGATAACGCTTGGTGCTGTGGTAATAAGGTCAAGATTGAATTCACGCTCGAGTCTTTCCTCAAGGATTTCCATATGGAGAAGTCCCAAGAAGCCGCAACGGAAGCCAAAGCCGAGAGCCTGCGACGTTTCGGGCTCATATGTGAGTGCCGCATCGTTAAGGGCAAGCTTTTCAAGTGCCTCTCTGAGGTCTGTATATCTTGCGCCGTCGGCAGGATAGATACCCGAGAATACCACGGGAAGCGCCTTTTTAAATCCGGGAAGTGCTTCCTTTGTGGGATTGTCTGCAAGAGTAACCGTATCACCCACCTGTGTATCACCTACGGTCTTGATTGCAGCTGTTATATACCCTACCTCGCCTGCGTGAAGCTCATCACTCTTAGCAAAGCCGAAAGCATCGAGAAAGCCCACCTCCGTCACTTCATAGGTAACACCCGTTGACATCATCTGGATTTTATCGCCGACCTTCACCTTGCCGTCGTAAACTCTAATATATACAACTACACCTCTGTAGGAGTCATAGTAGGAGTCAAAGATAAGAGCCTTGAAGGGGTCATTGATATTGCCCACAGGCTCGGGGATATTCTTTACTACCTGCCTGAGAACATCCTCGATATTAATACCTGCCTTTGCGGAAACTGCGGGTGCTTCGTCGGCGGGAATACCAATAATATCCTCAATTTCCTTTCGTGTGCCTTCGATATCGGCACTCGGAAGGTCGATTTTATTTATAACGGGAATAATTTCAAGGTTATTGTCAACCGCAAGATATGCATTTGCAAGGGTCTGAGCTTCGATGCCCTGGGTTGAGTCAACAACGAGAAGTGCGCCCTCGCAGGCAGAAAGAGAACGTGATACCTCATAGTTAAAGTCAACGTGACCGGGGGTGTCGATAAGGTTGAGAGTATAGCTTTCACCCTCATAGTCATAGTTGATTTTAACGGCTCTTGCCTTTATTGTGATACCTCTTTCACGTTCGAGGTCCATATTGTCAAGCACCTGTTCTTCCATTTCCCTCTTCTGAACTGTATTTGTAAGCTCCAAGAGTCTGTCGGCAAGGGTACTTTTACCGTGGTCGATATGGGCTATTATACAAAAATTTCTTATATGCTTTAAATCGCGGTTATTATTTGAGGCTACCATAATTTCCTCCATTATAGATTTATACTTTTACAGTATAATACATTTCCGGAAAATTTTCAAGAGGTTTATGCAAATTTACATTCCTGTCAAACAGATTAAAAAATAACAAAAAAGCAGGTGTGTTTTTTGAAACAAGCTATTGAAAACAGCTCAAGAAGAAGGTATAATAAGGTAATCTCAAATTTCCGGAATCAATATTCGGGATTCCCCTTTAAGAAAGGAGACAGAGCTATGGCAAGAAAATCAAATCCAACCGCTTACCATCTTATCGACGATGAAATCCACTATATGGGTCATCACGAGGAATCGGGCTGGGACAGTGACCACAGAGGTGCGGGCGAGTTTTATGCTCCGACTGTGACAACGAGAAACGTCAAGAGCATAGGCAACAAATTTCCCACATTCAGAAGACGCAATATCACCGAAGAAACAGAGGGTGTTCTCACCTTTGAATGTACATACCTTATTCAGTCGGGTGACGGATTTTATCTCGGCTTCTGGGGCGACAAGGGCATCGAAAACGAAGCCTTTGTACTCAGACAGAACGAGGGTTATTTCTATGCAGGCGACAAGGCTGTATTCAAAGCCGACAATGCCTGGCATTACTTAAAGGAAATTATTGACATCGACAAGGGTGAGGTTAAGGTTCACCTTGACGGCAAATATATTGTTACACTTCCTTTTACGGGAAAAGCCAAGAGCATTTCACGCTTCCAGTTCGGTTATGAAGCTGGTGAAGTGGGCGAAGCTGTGGTACACGCAGACCTCAAGCTCTATAAGAACTACCTTTTCAACGACGTTGTTATCAGTAAGCAGACAACGGATATGCCCGAAGAATATGTTATTGAAAAGGACGGCAGAGCAACCCTTGTACGCCGTCAGTACAGACCCGGCTCTAACTATGCTATCTGTGAGCTCAAGGGTAATTCGGGCTCGGCTACAAGCATAACACGCGGTTTTGACAGAACTGCAGGCACCATCGGCTATGAAATGAAGTACAATCTTCCAAAGGCAGGCGGCAAGCTTACAGTAAGCCTTTTATCTTCAGGCGAAGAAACAGTTTCCGTCTACGATGATTATACGGAAATCCGCTGCAAGGACAGCTCGCTCAGAAGCCACTCAAAAAATGTATGGCAGACGCTCCGTATTGAAGCCGACACAAATACAAACACAGCTCTTATCCGCCTCAACGGCAAGGTTGTTTCAACAATCGCCTTTGACAACGATGCTGAATACGTAGATGCAGTAAGAATTGCTTTTGTCTGCGATAAGGCAGCGACCTTGCAGTTTACGGATATGAAGGCGTTCCCCATTCCTCCCCTTCCCGACGACTATGTTCCCGAACCTGTAGTTCCCAAGAAGAAGGGCGACTACTATGTAGGTATGAACATCTGCTCACTCTGGAGAACAGGTACCCACTACGGTTGGGACTGCATTACCCCCTTCCCCGAAAACAAGCCCCTTCTCGGCTACTACGACGAAGGTATTCCCGAAACAGCCGACTGGGAGCTCAAATGGATGGCAGAACACGGTCTTGATTTCCAGCTCTACTGCTGGTACGGCAGTGAAGGCAATATGCCTATGGTAAAGACTATGCTTTCGTCACAGATTTACGACGGTCATATGCTGGCAAAATACTCCGACAAGGTTAAAATCGGTCTTCTCTGGGAAGCCTCCCTCGGACATCCCACAAGCTTTGAGAATTTAAGAGACTTCTATTTCCCTTACTTTATTGACTATTTCTTCTCTGACCCGAGATACATTCAAATTGACGGCTATGCAATTATGTCAATCTATGCACCCGAAAGACTTGCAAACGATGTGGGCGGTTCTGCTGTTCTTAAGAAGTCCTTTGACTACTTGAGAAAAGAAGTCAAGAAGCTTGGCTACAAGGGTCTTGTCATTATGTGCTGCGGCGACAACACCCCCTTCTACAAGCAGTGCGGTATTGATGCTGTTCACGCTTATAACTGGCACCACGAGGGCTATCAGGTTGATTACACAAAGAGAAGAATCCTCGGCAATATTTCGGAAGGCTCAACACATACCGTTCCTACCGTTTCTATGGGCTACAATCTTGTCGGCTGGACAGGCAAACGTACACCTGTTCTTGAGCCGAACGATATGGTAGAGCTTCTTGAATGGTCAAAGACAGAGGTTGTTGACAAGTACGACAAGAACAGCTAGAAGTCAAAGCTTGTAATGCTCTCAACCTGGAATGAATACGGCGAAGGTACATATATGTGCCCTGCAGGTGTTCACGGCTTTGGATACCTTGATGCATTAAGAACCGTATTCCGCGAAGATATTCCCCACGTTGATGTAATTCCCAATCAGGATCAGCTTGACAGAATTTGTATTCTTTATCCTCAAGACAGAGCGCTTCTTGCTCCCTGGGACAAGCTGACTGAAGATACCTCCGAGCGTCCGCTTCTCAAGAGATGGGAATTCAAAACAGAGGAAGACTTAAAGAAGTGGAAAATGCACAGAATTGCAAATTACGAGCTCCGCGACGGCAAGCTCTGCGGACATTCCGACGAGGTTGACCCTTATATGGAGCTTATCGACGACGAAGGCTTCTTCCCTATTTCTACCGAAAGAATAGGCAAGCTTGTTGCAAACTGCCGTACATATAAGGCAGGAAATTCCATTTGCTGTATCGAATTCGGTTATCAGTTTGAAAAGGGCAAATGGTATCCCGAGCTTACACACTGCAATTCCGTTCCCGACAGAGTTGCACCGCTTGCGGTAGAGCCCTCAAAGCGTGCGGGATACCCCTGGCATCAGACAATCCACGCGCTTCGCTTTGACCCCGTATGGAAGCAGGGCGACTTTGAGCTTGAAAGCCTTGAAATCTATGAAGCAGCACCTCACAAGGTATTCTATCTCAACGGTGTAATTACGGATATGGCACAGATGCCCTACGAGGAAGACGGTGTATGCTACATTCCATTTGACACAAAGAGTCCCTTGAAGAAGCTTCCCAATATGTACTACGAATGGGACAAGACAACAGAAATGCTGACAATCTTCTCCGAAAAGACTGCTGTTTTTATAAAGGACTGCGGCGTTGTCTGCATTGACGGCATTGATGTGAAGATGAAGAAGCCGCTCACATTCGTTGACGGCATTCCTCACATTCAGGCTGATATCTTCTGCGATATTACAGGTATGGAAATGACAGTCGAGGAATTTGACGTAAATCTTAGGTATAAGAAGTAAATACTCTCTGAAAAGCCGCCGTTTGGCGGCTTTTCTTTACTAAAATCATTTACTTTTAAGAATATTTGTGATATAGTTATTACATAAAAGAAAAAGGGCGGTATTATGAAAGAGCTGACACCAAACTACTACCAAAAATTCAGATGTATAGCAGACAAATGCCGTCATTCCTGCTGTATCGGCTGGGAGATTGATATTGACGAAAGCACCCTGTCCTACTATAACAGCCTTAATACCGAAATAGGTAAAAAAATAAGGCAGAATATTGAGGGTGACACACCTCACTTTGTTCTTGCCGAGAATGAAAGATGCCCGTTTCTCAGCGAAAATGGGCTTTGCGACATCATAACAGAATGCGGTGAAGCTGCCCTTTGCGACATTTGCAGGCTTCATCCGAGGTTTTCAAATTTCTTTGACAGCTTTACCGAAACGGGTCTCGGACTTTGCTGTGAGGAAGCGGCAAGAATAGTATTGAGTGAAAAAGAAAAATTCTCTGTCGGTATGCCCGACCGTGAAAGCATAACAGACGAAGAAAAAGAGTTCCTTTGTGAGCGTCAGAAAATATTTGACATTTTGCAGGACAGAAGCAAAAGCATATACCAAAGATTTTGCAATCTTTCTCAAGAATACGGTTCAGGGTTTGATTTTTCTCTTTCCGAGCTTTGCGACATCTACCTTTCTCTTGAAAGGCTTGACGACAAATGGACAAGGATGCTGGAAGTTCTTCGGGACTTTTCATTTGACTTCTCAGTCTTTAAGGATAAGTGTTTTTCTCTGCCCTTCGAACAGCTCGCCTGTTACTTTATCTTCAGGCATCTTGCCGATGCTTTATGGTATGGAGATTATGCCGGAAGAGTAAGATTTTCTCTTATGAGCTGTTATCTTATCGGTGCTCTTGTATCGAAAAGCGGCAGCACTCTTATCTCGGATATGGCAGAAACCGTCAGAATGTATTCGTCGGAAGTCGAATATTCACAGGAAAATATGGATGCACTTTTAATATAAAGGAGACTTTACTTATGTTTAAAACCAAGCGTTTAGGACTGTTTATTCACTGGGGATTATATGCCGTTTCGGGTCTTCACGAGCAGGAAATGTGGAGATACGGTGTAAAGAGTGAAGAATATGAAAAATACGTAAAGCTGTTTAATCCCACCGAGTACGCTCCCTGTGATTGGGTAAGCCTTGCAAAGGAATGCGGCTATGACTACATTACCTTCACAACAAAGCACCACGACGGCTTTTGTATGTGGGATTCAAAGTACACGGACTACAAAATCACAAACACCCCTTACGGCAAGGATGTTCTGAAGATGCTCTCGGAGGAATGTGAAAACCAGGGCATAGGGCTTTCACTTTATTACTCTGTTCCCGACTGGCATCATCCCAATTACCCGAACAACATAGGACACCACGAAATCTCCGAAAGGCGTGAGAGTGATGAGCCGAATGAAGCACTGTACATTGAATATGTCAGAAATCAGATTACAGAGCTTCTGACGGGCTACGGAAAAATCCAGAGCTTTTTCTGGGACATTCCGCCAAAAACACGGGACAGTTCTCTTAACGAGCTGATAAGACAGCTTCAACCCGGCATTTACATAAACAACCGCGGCTACGACGAGGGTGATTTTTCGACTCCTGAAAGAGTGTCGGCTGACGGTGCTGTTTTCGAGGGGCTTACAGAAGCCTGCGACTCTATAGGTGCCGAAAGCTGGGGCTACAGAAGGAGTGAAGACTACCATTCAAAGCTCTATCTCACCTCCTCCATTGACAGATATATGGCTATGGGTGCAAACTTTGTACTCAACGTAGGTCCCGATGAAAAAGGCAACATTCCCGATGTTTCAAGAAGAATATTATGCGGCGTCGGCGAATGGTACGGCAAAGTGAAGAAAGCACTTTTTGCTTTGCCCGTAAAGTACCAATGTACATCAAGCAAAGGAATACTTACAACAAAAAGCGGTAATGTATTGTATCTGCATTTTCCCGAGGGTCTCACCTCAACAGGCTTCTTCCTTGAAGATGCAAAGGCTGCACCGACAGACATAACCGTTATGAACAACGGGCAAAAGCTATGCTGTGTTTTTGAAAAAATACCGCGTTTATTCAGCGGAAACCCAGAGAATATGAGGGACGTACTTCACATAAGCGGCATAGACGTTGACTCACTCTCCTCCGAAGCGATTGTAATTAAGCTTGAGTTTGAAAGCCTTGACAAGGCTTTTGAAGACAACAGCTTTTCTGTCGGCAAAAGAATACTTTAAAATACAGCAAAAGACGGCTCATACGAGCCGTCTTTAATCTTTATCAAGGTCTTGTTACTTACCGTCTGTCTTGGCAAGAGAAGCCATTTTCTGTGCTTCACGGTTATTGACATCGGCAACAAGTATCTTATATGCTGCTGCCACAAGGGGAACACCGAGAAGCATACCGAGAATTCCGAACACACCGCCGCCGACAGTTACTGCAGCAAGTATGAGTATTGCAGGAAGTCCGAGAGACTCGCCGACAACCTTCGGATAAATGATATTTCCTTCAAACTGCTGGAGTATTACTATAAACACAATAAATATAAGTGCCTGTATTGGCGAGGTCATTGAAATCATAAATGCACCGACGACCGCACCGATAAATGCACCGACTATGGGAATAAGTGCAGTAAATCCGATAAGGGCGCCGATCATTGTCGCATAGGGAAGCTGAAGAATAAGCATACCGACTGTGCAGAGTACGCCGAGAATTACCGCCTCGGTTGTCTGACCGACGATGTAATTATGGAAGCATTCGTCTATTACAGAGAATACGTATCTTGTCTTTTCGCACACACTGCTCTTAAGGTAACTGTCAATAATTCTGTTGACACGGTTATGGATTCTTTCCTTTGAAAGAAGAATATAAATCGAGAAAATTATGCTGAAAAGTGCAACAACAACGCCTGAGAAAAATGCGGTGATAACGGTAAAGAGCATTGTTACAACATTTCCGAAATAGGAAGAAATCATTTCAACAATATCTCCGATTTTTGTCTGCCAGTCAAGAGCCGAAAGCTCATTAAGAATCTTTTCGGGCACAACGCCTACTGCCTCAACAAAGGAAAGCAGCTTTTTATATGCAGACGGAATCTGGCTTAGAAGCAGCTGAATACAGGAGGTGAGCTCGGGAAGTATCAGGCTTACTATAACAACAACAATTGCCACAACCGTAAGAAATGCCGCTATCATACAAACAGGCCGTCTCGTTTTTTTGACAGCCTTATTCCTTGACATAGGAAAATAGTGCTTTTCGTATTTCACCATTATCAGGTTTACAACATATGCAGTTGCACAACCGATAAGTATGGGAGATGCAGCGCCGATTGCCTTGATTAAAAATCCTTGCATTGACTCAAAGTAATGTATGCAAAGATAAAGCACAAAGATACTGAAACCGACCCTGAAGCAGGTCTTCCATTGAATTTTCACTCTATAGCACCCTTTCGGAATATAACTCTATCCAAGTATATTTTACTATGTTTTTTCCAATTATGTGTGTCAATTTTGAAAAGAGGACATTAAATTATTTAAAATATATATTTTTTTAAGCTTTTCTATTGTCATTTTTCTTCATTTATGATATAATCTCCGTAATATCTTTGTAAGGAAAGGACGTTCCCGAAAATGAAACAGATTGAAAGATGGGAAAGACCCAAGTCTTCCCGTATCTATATTCATCCATACGCATCAGAAAGACTTATTACGGTCTACCCCGATATGAAAATAACAGACCTTGATCTCAAGGACATCGGTATGCACTTTGACCAAGGCTCCTTCGGTGTACATACCCTTTTCGGTACAGAGCCCGACGAAGCCGATATGGAAAAGACGGTATGGAAGACTCCCGAAAACGGTCTTCCCATATACACAATGTTCAACGAGGACGAAGAAAACGGCTGTATGATTACAATGACGTCCTTCTGTTCAACAGACAGACGTCCCTTCGCCTACTGCGAGGTGTCGGTTACAAACGTAAATACATATGCGGTAAAGGGCACTATGGGTCTTCTTCCCCGTTACAACAAGCAGGATCACTATCTTACAGGTCTCTGGAATACGGGGTACGAGCCTTACAACCCCAATATCGGTCAGTGGTATCTGTCCTGGCAGAACGGCTTTTCTCCCGTAGAAGATGGCTCGCTTACAGCAAAGGCAGAGGACGGCTACGGCTTTATGACGGTTCAGGAATATGACAACTGCGAGGTAAGCTGGGTTTCCAGAAACGAGCAGAAGAACCGTTTCAGGGCACACGACTACTACAGATTTGACTACAAGCTTGCGCCCAGCGAAACGGCAACGGTTCGTTTTGTCATAAGACGCGGCGACATTTGCGAGGCTCCCTCCTACGACGAAGCATACACGAACACACTCCTCTGGTGGCAGAATGTACAGAACAAGGTAACAAAGCTCCCCGGCGGAAGTAAAGAAATCGAAGATATGTTCCGTCAGAATCTCGCTGTTATGCTTCAGATGTTTGCCCACTATGAAGGAAATTATCCCGACGACATTTATACACGTCAGGGCGACGTAGGAAGATTCCAGTGGGTATGGGAAGCGGCACACTTCACAACGGTACTCGACGATGTGGGACTTGGTGAATTTGTCACAGACGCCATCAGAATGTGGTACAAGGTATGGCAGAAAAGAGACGGCGAGGACAAGGGCAATATGATGAGCAAGTATGTTCGTTGGGACAACTCCAACGGTTCTGCTATCTGGGCAACGGCTCATCACATTCTTGCTATGAACGACAAGAAGCTCTTTGATGAATTCAAGGACGGTATGGACTTGGCTCTCGAATACATTCAGTACAGAAGAAATCCCGAAAAGGCGGCAGAGGGTGAAGTAAAGGGACTCTTTACCTCGGGTCAGGCAAGCGACTGGGGTGAAATCGGTCAGCACTGGACATACACAGATGCCGTCAACGTATACGGCATAGGCGTTATGGCTGAGTGCTACGAAAAGTTCGGTGCGGACAACGCAAAATATGTTAGAGAAGTATACGAAGAATACAGAGGTGTTGTGGCAGGTGTTCTTGAAAAGTTCTCAAAGGAGCATACGGGAGAATTAAGCTACAATATGCCCCACATTCTCGGCACGGAATTTGAAAAGAGCTACAACCACT
>CAZTNR010000016.1:0-29473 GCA_964614955.1 uncultured Oscillospiraceae bacterium
TTGTGTCAGGCTCAATACCGCCCGTGTCAATAAACATCATCTTTCTGCCGCACCATTCGACCTCATAATAAAGTCTGTCACGGGTAACACCGGGGGTGTCCTCGACAATAGCAATACGTTTGCCTACTATTTTATTGAAAAATGTACTTTTACCTACATTTGGTCTGCCAACTATGGCAACTATGGGTTTGGACATAATAATCCACCTCTTTTTATCCGTAGGGGTCGGCGTCCTCGACGACCCGTTCTAATATTTCAAAAACCGTTATTAAAGATTACATTCGGGACGTCCGAAAGGCAGTCCCCTACATCGTTTGCATCAAATATCCAACGCAAAATTCACGAAATCATCCCCATTACAGGGTGTTGGAGTAACTTTTATATTCAACTTTTCAGCTAATTCGTCCACGTGCATATTGTCGAGGAATAAATCCCCTTCGTGCCTGAGCATTACATTGGGAATAAGAAGCTCCTCTCCAAGCTTCTCGTCCTTCAGACGGTTGTATACATCACCGCCCACAAGAAGCCCTGCCACATTGACAGAGTGACCGAAAAAGTCGTTTTTGCATTCGTATACGTTAAATGTGAGTCCCTCAAATTCCTCCATCAGCCTCTTTGCCATTCGGGAAATAAAAGGGTATGCCGCCTCACCCGTAACGGATGAAAGGCATCTCGGTTTATCCAATTCAAAGCCTTCCTCTTTAAGCTCTTCAATTCGCATAAGGACTTCGTTTTCCATACTCTTTATAAGTCCTACGCCGTTGTCAAGCTGAGGATATCCGTCGTAATAATCCTCGTCGGGAAGCTCAATTCCTGCCTTCAAGTACCATTCGTCGGAGCATTGAACTATAGTGTGACCCGTCTTTTCTTCAAACTCCCGTCTTTTTGCATTGACAAGCTTTATAACTTCCCTTGCATCCTCTTTTGAAAAATCCTCCAAGGGATACAGTCCCTCTCTGTACTTGGTAAGTCCCGAGGGTACAACGGCAATGCTTTCAACGGCAGGGAAAAGTGAGGCTAAATCATCAAGGGTTTTCTCAAGCTCTTTGCCGTCATTAAGACCCTTGCACAGAACAATCTGGCAGTTCATAGCAATTCCGCCCTCACGGAACTTGTCCATATATCGGAGCACGTCCCCCGCAAAGCGGTTGTTTAACATCTTGCATCTGAGGTGCGGGTTTGTGGTGTGAACCGAAATGTTGATAGGCGAAATTCTCATCTTTATAAGCCTTTCAACCTCAGCTTCCTTCATATTGGTAAGTGTTACATAATTGCCGTAGAAGAAGCTCATTCTCGAGTCGTCGTCCTTGAAGTAACACATTTCTCTCATACCCTTGGGGTTCTGGTCGATAAAGCAGAAAACGCACTTGTTGGTGCAGGTGTGCTTTTCGTCCATAAGATAGGTGTCGAATTCAAGACCTATATCGTCGTACTGGGGCTTTTTGATGTCAAAGACAAGCTCCTTGCCGTCACGAAGCACCTTGAGCGACAGCTTTTTCTCGGTTATGTAAAATCTGTAATCGAGAACATCGCATATTTCATTGTCAGATACCGAGACAAGTATGTCTCCCGGAAGAATCCCCACCTTTTCGGCAAGTGACTTCTTCTCAATTCCCGATATTTTTACCATACCAATATATTTCCTGTTCTTCCAGATGAGTTTGACCGCTTGCATATATGGCGGTCAAACGGTGTTCGTTAAGCGACACCGACGGCTTGTTTTTTGCCGGAAATCGCCCGTGAATTTGCTGTCGGGCTTTCCCGACGCAGAAAGGGAAGACTTGCTTCTTTCGGCAAACCTTCCCTTATTACGCTTTAGATTGTCAGCAAAGTAAAAAATTAACTTACGCTTCCTTTGCTTCTGTGGAAATGTATTCCTTGCCGGCATATGTTCCGCAGTTCTTGCAAACTCTGTGTGAAAGGATGAATGTTCCACACTTGGGGCACTTTGTCATACCGGGAAGACCGAGCTTCCAAACATTGCTGCGTCTCTTGTCACGTCTCGCCTTGGAGACCTTTCTCTTTGGTACTGCCATTTGTAGGGCACCTCCTGATATTTGATATATTTTTTATAAACTTAATTTATCGCAAAGACTATTTTACTACTATTCTTCGTAATTGTCAAGTAGTTTTTTTAATTCCTTGAGACCGTTGCCTTTCTTAACCTGCTTACAGGAGCATGTGGAGAGGTTAAGATCGACGCCGCACACGGGGCATAAACCACGACACGAGTCCTTGCACAAAACCCTCTGAGGAAGCTCAAGGTAAAATAGCGTTCTTGCCAGCTCTCCTACATCAAGTAACCCTTCGGGTGCCTCAACATATTCGTCGCTGTCATCGCCAAGATGCCTTGTTACACCGTATTCGGCGCTTACACAGAGTAAGTTTTCTGTTTCCTTTGCACACCTTGCACAAAGACAGGTGTACCTGCCCTCTATCTTGATCTCAAGGGCAACATAGCTTTCGTTTGCATCCTTGCCTCTTACCTTCTCATAGACTCTTGCCTCAACTGTCGGTGCTTTTTCAAACACATAGTCGTCTGTCGAGCCTTCTTCTATGTCAAGTTCAAAACAAAGACGTATTTCTTCGACGGTTCCGTTGTAGATTTTACTTACATCGGCAACGGTTCTGCCTGTTGAATTCGGATGACCTTTCATCGCGCCTCCGATCTGACTGCCCATTTGCAGTCACAAATGATATTATATACTAACTTTTTACGTTTGTCAACATTTATGCAAAGTTTTTTGTGAATTTTCCTTGAACAGATTTATACGTCAAGATTTGTTACATACTTTGCGTTTTTCTGAATAAAATCACGTCTTGGCTCAACCTTTTCACCCATAAGAAGCGAGAAAGTTTCGTCAGCCTTGAGAGCATCGTCCATATCAATTCTGATAATGGTTCTTGTTTCGGGATTCATTGTTGTTTCCCAGAGCTGCTCTGCGTTCATTTCACCAAGACCCTTGTATCTCTGTGTGTCAACGCCTGTGCCGCCAAGCTCTTCAATATACATATCCCTTTCTTCGTCGGAGAAGGCATATCTTACCTGCTTGCCCTTCCATACCTTGTAAAGAGGAGGCATAGCGCTGAAGATGTGTCCCTGCTCGATAAGGGGCTTCATATGACGGAAGAACAGTGTCAGCAGAAGTGTCTTGATGTGAGCACCGTCCACGTCCGCATCGGCCATTATGATTATCTTGCCGTAACGCAGCTTTTCCATATCGAATTCGTCTCCGACACCGCAGCCGATAGCAATAATGATGGGCTTAATCTGCTCGGAGGAGAACACTCTGTCAAGTCTTGCCTTTTCTACGTTGAGAATCTTACCGCGCATAGCGAGGATTGCCTGATATCTTGAATCTCTGCCGTCCTTAGCAGTACCGCCGGCAGAGTCACCCTCTACCAAGAAGAGCTCTGATTCGTGTACGTCCTTTGTCTGACAGTCGGCAAGCTTGCCGGGAAGACTTGTGCCTTCAAGGGCAGTCTTTCTTCTTGTAAGCTCTCTTGCCTTTCTTGCGGCTTCTCGAGCTCTGCTTGCCTGAAGTGCCTTTTCAAGAACAGTCTTACCTACAGCAGGATTTTCCTCAAGGTATTCGCCAATCTTTTCCTGCATAAGAGCCTCAACAAGGGGCTTTATGTCGGCGTTACCCAATTTACTCTTTGTCTGACCCTCAAACTGTGCTTCGGGAAGCTTTACGGAAACAATTGCACATATACCTTCTCTTACGTCGTCACCCGAGAGGTTCTTGTCGTCAGCCTTGAGGTAGCCGTACTTTCTTCCGTACTCATTGAGAATCTTTTTAAGTGCGTTCTTGAAGCCTTCTTCGTGAGTACCGCCTTCTATTGTGTTGATGTTGTTTGCAAAGGTAACGAGTGTTTCGTTGTAGGTGTCGTTGTACTGAAGTGCAACCTCAGCCGTTACATCGCCCTTCTTGCCCGCAACGTAGATTACATCCTCGTGAAGCATTTTTGCGTGCTTCTTGTTGTTAAGGAACTCAACAAAGCTGCGTATACCGCCCTCAAAGCAAAGCTCTGCGTGTCTCTTGCGGACCTCCTTTACGTTACCCATACCCTTTTCAAGGGAGAGTACGTTTTCTTCCGCATCGTCGTCGGCAAAGCTCTCTTCCGCCAAAACATCTGCTTCCTCCGAACGTGTTCCTTCATCGCCCGTAATTTCAAGAGCGTCGTCGCCCTCAATATCTCTTTCGTCTATAAGCTCGATTGTAAGACCTGCATTGAGGAATGCCTGCTCACGAAGACGGGTGAGAACCGTCGCATAGTCAAATACAAGCTCGTCGAAGATTTCAGGGTCGGGCTTAAAGCGCACATAAAGACCGTGCTTGTCTGTCGCACCCGCCTCGGTAATGGGAACCGTAATGTGACCTCTTTCAAATCTGCCCGTATACTTCTTTCCGCCGTGGCAGTTTTCAATCTCGGTCCATTCGGAAAGGGCGTTAACTACCGACGCACCTACACCGTGAAGACCGCCGGAGATTTTGTAGCCGTCACCGCCGAATTTGCCGCCGGCGTGAAGAACGGTAAATACAACCGCAATAGTTGAAATACCCATCTTGGGATGAATACCCGACGGGATTCCTCGACCGTTATCCTGCACCGACACAGAATTATCCTTGTGAAGTGTTACGGTGATTCTGTCACAGATACCCGCAAGAGCCTCGTCGATAGAGTTGTCAACGATTTCGTAGATAAGGTGGTGAAGACCGCGCACAGATGTGGAGCCGATATACATACCGGGTCTCTTTCTTACAGCTTCAAGTCCCTCAAGCACCTGAATCTGCTCGTCACCGTACTGCTTATCTTCGTCAACAGCCGTGTCGGTTGCACTTACGCCGTCCGTGAATTCACTCTTTACTTCTTCGGGAATGGTGTTTTTACTGTTCTCGTTCATTTGCCAAAATCTCCTTGTCATATGTACCGCAATATGGGCAGTACTTTATGATTTCATATTTACTGAGTTGTTGAGTTTTTTGCCGCAGCTCAATTTGTCATTCTAAGCGCAGGCATCAGCCGCAGTCGAAGAATCTGCCGCGGCATTGATTTTGTCAGACATTTGCCGGGTAAAACACATTTGGTTTTATTCCGTTTGTATTTTGCTGACACAATGTACTTTTTCCCTTTGTATATCAGATCCCTCGACTTCGCTCAGGATGACATATAAGGTCTACCGCTATAAGTGGGTGTTCTTTCTTCTCCAACGTCCCTCGATTGAGGACACCGAAAGCTGAGTCATATAGACGTGCTCACGTCTTCCGCTTGCGGCGAGAACAAAGGACTTCGGGATGTCGTACCCCACCGTGATAAGATGTCCTTCACTTTCGCATTTGGAAAGAAAACGCTTTGTATCTGTTTTTGTACTTGCCGTGTCAAGGTCGAAGATGCCGAGGATTTCTTCTTTGGGAAGAATCTGCACCCCACCGATGTTGATGTAGGGGTTTGTTTTCATAAATTCTCCGAATTTATATAATGCGGAATGCGGAGTGCGGAATGTACGAGAATTTTGCTTACGCAAAATTTTCACTACAATCCATAGCCAAACCGTCTGCCATAACCACATTATTTGTTTAATTGTTTACCTTTTTTAATTTAATCAATTTAATCAAATTGAAGAAAACCGCAAGGTTTTCATCCATCATTCCGCACTCCGCATTCCGCATTCCGCATTTTTATGCACTTCTAACTCCTAAAAGTACTTCCCGCCGCTGACATTTATAATGTTAGCCCCCGACCCTTTAGGCAACGCCGCCCTGTCGCAGCAGGTTATAATGCACTGCCTGCCAAGAAACATTTCGGAAAGCCTCTCACGCCGTTTGTCGTCAAGCTCGGAGAAAAGGTCGTCAAGCAGGTATACGGGATGTTCCCCACACTTTTCTTTGACAATCTCACCCTCGGCAAGCTTCATCGAGAGCACCGCACTTCTCTGCTGCCCCTGTGAGCCAAAGCTTCTTGCGGCATATTCCGGAAGATTTTCTTCGGGGATAGACCTTGCTTCTTCAAGGAACCTTTCACCCTCACCCTTTTTTGCCACATAAATCATAAGCTCGTCGTGGTGGGGTCCGTGGCTTGTCTTGCCAAGCTCAATATCGTGTTGTGTATCGTTTCTGTACATTCTGTAGAGTGCATCGGCACAAAGCTCCTCGTCCGAGATGTCTCCGATTACCGCCCTTGAAATATACTTTGCATAAAGACTTTCATTTCCACCAGTCAGGGAAGAATAAGCCTCTTCCGAAAGCTCGGAAAGCTTCTTGCTGTAAAGTCCTCTCTGCTTTGTTATTACTGCGCCCGCCTTTGAAAGCTGGGCACTCAGTACGTCGAGATAGTCAAGGTCTGCCTTTTTGCCCGAAAACTTCAGACCCTTCAGATAATTGTTTCTCTGCGCCAGCACCTTTGTGTACTCGTTGAGACTCTTTACAAATCTCGGCTTTATCTGGCAGAGAGCCATATCAATAAGTCTTCGTCTTTCTTCGGGTGCGCCCTTAACAAGCTCTAAGTGGTCGGGAGTAAAGAGTACGGCTCTGAAATTTCCTAAGAACTCCGAAACCCTGTCTATTCCCGTTCCCTCTATCTGCATTCCCTTTATCGCCTTTTGCCCCGATGCCATATAGGTCACCGACATATTGCGGGTAAAGGAGTCGCTTTCATATTCGATTTCTGCCCTAGCAAAGCTTTCGCCGTGACGAATAAAATCCTTTTCGTTTCTTGTTCTGAAGCTCTTGCCCGTGGCAAAGAGATATATTGCCTCTAAGGTATTTGTCTTGCCTGCCGCATTGTCGCCGAAGAGTACGTTTATACCATCTTCAAAGGGCGGCGGATTTTCGGCAAGATTTCTGAAATTCTGTGTTCTTAACGTCTTCAGCTTCATTAATCTTCAAAGCCCTTGTTTTTGTGAATAACCGTGCCGAAAAGGAATTTCGGAAGCTTCATCATTCTGCCTATTCTCGAGGGCATACAGAGAAGCCTGTAAAGCCACTCAAGGTTTGTCTTTAAGAAAAACTCGGGTGCTCTCTTTGCAATACCCGCAAACACATCAAGTGTTCCGCCGAGACCTGCCGCAAAGTTCACCTTCAAGGAATCCCTGTTTTCGTAAATCCACTTTTCCTGCTTGGGTGCGCCGAGACATACAAACAGAATCTTTGCCCCCGATGCGTTGATTTCTTCTATAATCGAAGGAACATCATCTTTTGTAAAATATCCGTCGCGTGTGCCAACGATGTTAAGCCCGGGATATTTTTCGCACATTTTCTTTGCCGCAAGAGTAGAGACCGCCTCTGCTTCCTCTGTCTTTTTACCGCCACCGAAGAAATACACTCCGTCGCCGGTGGATGCCGCATATTCCATAAGCTTTTCGGCAACCTCACAGCCGGGCACCTTTTCCTTAAGGGGAGTTTTCAGCACCTTTGATGCATATACAACGCCTATGCCGTCGGGGATAATAAGGGATGCCGAATTTATAACCTCGTAAAGAGAGTTGTTTTCGATGCAGTTCTGCACAATTTCCGAGTTTGGTGTGAACATATAGGAAAGACCGTCGGTGCTCACCATTTCCTTGACCTTTGCCATAGCCTCGTCCATATTCACATTGTCAAAATAAACGCCTCTTATGTTGATTTTACCGTTCATTGTGAGTCCTCCAAAAAAAGAGCATAACTGTACGTGATTCCACCACGAAGCAAAATTGTTTGCTTGTAAGGACAATTTTGCGAGGCCGTCAATCACGGCGGTGCGTAAGCACAGTGCGGCAAAGCCGTGATGTCTGCAAAGCAGACTTCGCCGTGATTATTATACCACATTTCAAGCCCGATGTAAAGAGTTTCTTCAATATTTAATAAGATTTTTTGCAAATTTTACGTCTATTTTTCTCGTCTTTTTCATATGCATATACAAAGAAAAAATATCTTTTCAAAACGGAGGAAAAAATATGGCAAACTCATCCATATACAATGACATTTCGCTTCGCACGGGCGGTGAAATACACATCGGTGTCGTAGGCCCCGTGAGGACAGGCAAAAGTACATTTATAAAGGGAATGCTGGAAAAGCTGGTGCTTCCGAATATAGACGGAGATTTTGCAAAGCAGAGAACCCTTGACGAAATGCCCCAGAGTGCCGACGGCAGAACGGTTATGACGACCGAACCGAAATTCGTACCCAATGACCCTGCAGAAGTGGTTCTGGATTCGGGTGCCTCCTTCAAGGTAAAGCTTATAGACTGCGTCGGTTATATTGCCGAGGGTGCTCTCGGACTTTATGAGGACGGAAAGCCCCGAATGGTAAAAACCCCCTGGCAGGATGAGCCTATGCCCTTTGAAGAGGCGGCAAAAATGGGCACCGATAAGGTGATAAGAGAGCATTCGACGGCAGGGGTTGTCATAACGGCAGACGGCACCTTTTCCGACCTTGAAAGGGATGCCTACGAAAAAGCCGAGGAGCAGGTAATTTCAGAGATGAAAAAGACGGGAAAGCCTTTTACCGTCATACTCAACACATCTTCGCCCAATGAAGCAAGAACACGCGAGCTTGTCGGTGAGCTGTCCCGAAAATACGACGTATCGGTAAATGCCGTAAACTGTCTTACAATGACTGAAAAGGATATAGAAAACATACTCGGTGCAGTGCTTAGTGAATTTCCCATAACCGAGCTGAAATTCTCTGTGCCGTCGTGGTTATCAACGCTTTCCGAGGAGCATCCGCTAAAGCAGAGAATAACAAGCGGCATATGTGAGAGAGCCGACAGTATATCCCGTCTCTGCGAGGTCAAGGAGTGCTTTTCGGAGGTCTACGACGACGAATTCGGCACGGGTATTCACTTTGACTCCACCTCACTCTCGGACGGCAAGGCTAATCTTTCCGTCAGCGTTCCGAGAGAGCTGTTCTACAACATACTCAGCGGCGTATCAGGGCTTGAAATCGACAACGACGAGGATCTTGTAAACGTAGTAACAAGCCTGTCACTTTCAAAAAGCAGGTACGACAAGTTTGAAAAGGCACTCAAAGAGGTTGACGAAACAGGCTACGGCATTGTAACCCCGTGCGTCGAGGATATGACCTTAGAGGAGCCGGAAATTGTAAAGCACGCAGGTTCATACGGCGTAAAGCTTCGTGCGTCCGCCCCTTCTATCCACCTTATGCGTGCCGACATCAAGGCAGAGGTAAGTCCTATTGTCGGCTCGGAAAAGCAATCGGAGGAAATAGTAAAATTTCTGCTTCGCGAATTTGAGGAGGATCCTGCAAAAATATGGGAGTCCAACCTTTTCGGCACAAGCCTTCACAACCTTATAAACGAGAGTCTCAACGCAAAGCTTTCCCATATGCCCGTCGAGGCAAGGACAAAAATGTGCGACACCCTTGGCAAAATTATAAACGAGGGTGCAGAAGGACTTATCTGCATTCTGCTTTAGGCAGAATGCAGAAATGAGGAGTGCGGAATGTAGGGGTCAGCAGAAAAATGATTTGTTACAGACCAAAATTTGTATAAAGTGAATGATTTCTCGTAGGGGTCGATGCCCACATCGACCCGCTTTTTGTGATAATTGCGAATTTTGCAACAGCCCCATTCGAATCAAGAACTCGGAATGAAAAGAATACGCCCTGTGCCGAAGCACAGGGCGTTTATTGTTGTTTGTTGAGTTTTTATGCCGTCCAAACGGGGTTCGTTATGCGACACCGACGGCTTGTTCTTCCTCGGTGCTTGCCCGTGAATTTGCCACGGTGCTTCACCGCCGACCTATGCCTTTGTTTTTACAGTAACCACTGTAGGCTCGGTGCGGATTTCTCCGTCATACACGATGTATACATAGAATGTGTACTCGGTATCGGCTTCGAGTGACTTAACGGTAACAGAGCTTGAGGATGTTGAGGTTATAGCCTGAGTCTTGAGAATTTCGCCGTTTTCGTCCTCAACAACAATCATTGCAAGCTCGTCGTCGCTGCTGTCAGAAACATTCGAAGTAAATGTAATCTTCGCCGAGTTCTTAGCAGTCGAGGTAGCAGATACCTTTGTAAGAGCAGGCTCCTTAATTACTCGGAAGCTTGAATTCTTAGCGGCATTCTTTGTTTCCTCATCGGCAAACAGGAACTTTGCCGAAACAACATTGACATAATATGTTGTGCCGAATTCGAGAGTGTCCTCGGGAATGAGCGTAAATGTTCTGCCGTCAGAGCTAATTTCTATCGTCGCAGGGATAGCATCGTCAGCCTTGCTGCTCTTTGTACCCTCGGTGATAAAGATATATTCCTCGGCATATTCGGCATCAACCTCGTCGCCGTCGATTGTATACAACGCCGTTCCGAACTTAACCGTAGGCTTCACAAAGGGAGATGTTACATACTTTGTGCTGCTTGCAGGAGTAATTTCAATTGTGTTTGAAACCTTTGTTGTAAAGGTTACAGACTTTTGAGAGTTGAAAATACCGTCTTCGTTCTGAATTGTACCTTCAAGGAGAGTAAGTGTATATTCAACATTTCCTTCAAGGTCATCCGTGGGTTTAACCGTAATTGTCGAGCCGCTTATGGAAGCCGTAAAGTCAACCTCTTCGCCGTACTGGTCGATAAATGTGATTGATCTCTTGAGGTAGAGGCTCTTAAGCTCATCACCGTCACTGTTAAGTATGGTTTCACTGAACTTGATTGTGGGATTTACGGTAAGTGCGATATCCTCTGCTTCATTCTTGGGTGTAATTGTGGGCGACATCGCAATGTTTGTATCAAAGCTTGCCGAACCCTTGGAGTTGTACTTGCTTGTGGAGGAAGCGGAATAGAACACCTTTGCATCAATGGAAACGGTATATGTCTTTTCCTCGAGAAGAGCATCCTTGGGAGTAATGATGATAGTCTTGCCGTCGCCGTCTATTGTAGCAGTAATGTCAAGCTTCTTAGTGCCTCGCTTTAAGGTAATTCTGTCCTTGCCGACAATAGTACCCTTGGTGTTTTCATAGCCGTTAATAAGCTCGTCGAGATAATCGTTGTCAACCGCTCTTCTGTCAGCCGCCTTTGTTTCGTTTGTCATAATCTCATCCGAGAAGGAAATTCTGATTTCCGTTCCGAGAGCAACATTTTCATTGCCGTCATAAGGAGTGAACATGGGCGCCATTGCGGAAGCTGTCTTGAAGGAGGATGTAACCTTTGCGTTTTCGGTTTCGGTTGTTTTGCCGATAAGGCTTTCTTCCTGAACGACGATGTAGTATGTAACGCCCGATTCAAGCTCGTCGTCGGGAACGATTACAAAGCTTCTGCCGTTATCCGCAATATTCTTAACGCTGTAGGATATCTGATATTCATCCGCCGTCTTTGTTGCAGAGGTCTTTCTGAAGAGAACAACCTCATCCTGAATGTAGTCCTCTGTAAGGTCATCCTCACCGTTTATCTGAAGCATAGGTTCAGCAAAGGAAACGGTGATTTCGGGCATCGTCGAGATATTTGTCGAGCCGCTTACGGGTGAAATTGTAATGGGAGCACCCTCTTCGGTTGTAAAGGAAAGGGTCGTCTTTGAAAGTGTAGAGCCGCCAACCTTAATCTTGCTTGAGAGAATTACGACGAAGTATTCCGTATCGCCGAGAAGTCTCGAGGGTGTAAGAGTAACCACCTTTCCGCTTACGGAAGCCGAGAAGCTAACCTCGTCACCGCTTGTGGAGCCTTCGTAAATCTTGATTGCCTCGTCCTCGATGTAGGAGGAATTGAAGGTCTTTGAGGAGGAATATGCCTTAAGCGTACCCGAGAAGGTGAGCTTAATCGACGTCGAGAGAGAAACATTCGTTGCATTGTCCTTGGGCGACATTGTTACGGATGCATCTGCATTTTCCTCATCATCTTCATCGGTGCTGTTTGTGGCAGCAGACGTCTTGAAGTTTGTAACAAACTTATCGTTCTTGGAGCCGTCCTCATATGTAAGAACACCTGCAGGAATGATAACATAGTAGTATGTGGAAACCGAAAGGTTAGCTATGGGATTGAGTGTAACCTTCTTGCCCGAAGAAGCAACCGTTGCAGTAAATGCAACCCGTTCACCGTCGGCTGTCTTCATTCTGATTTCAAAGTTGTCTTCGACATAATCGCCTGTAAGCTTTTCGCCGTCCTTGTCGAACACTTCCTTGATGAATGTAAATACTGTATTTACGGAAATAGACTGATTTGTCACGCCCTTTTCGGGAGAAACTTCTACAGTCGAGAAGAAATCGTCGTCCGTCACGCCTGTGCCTTCGCCGTTGTCAGCGACCTTGCCCTCTGTCTTTTCAACAGAAACACCGTCAAATACAACGCCTACCACAGAGTTATTTGCCGTTTCAATCTTACCGCTGCCTGTATATGTTACAGCCGCCTTGTTTTCAGCCTTTTCAACAACAGTCTTTGAGGAAAGGTTGATTGTTGCGCCCTTTGCAGAGCTTTCAACAGTAAGCTTTTCCACAGTACCTGTCATAATTGTGGCATTTACTCTTTCGGTAACTGTCATCTGCTTAACCTTATCGGCAGAAACAAGCGCGTTACCGGAAATTTCAACCTTATCAAAGCTGCCGTCGAGCTTTACGTTGCCTGTCGAAATATGCTCACCGGAAAGAAAAACATTCATAAATCCGTCGCCTGTAAGAACTGTGGGATATTCAACATATGCATTCTTGACAGTGCTGTTCTTGTCAGCAGTTACAACAGCATCATCAGCCTGGATATAAAGATTCTTGACAGATGTGTTTTCAAGCTCAACAAAAGCAGATGCATTCTTTACATATACGTTGCCGAGAACTCTGCAGTTCTTGAACTTAACGCTTATTTCCTCTACATTCTCAACCTCAATTACAAGGTCGTCCGTAAAGAGTGTTTCGGAATAGATAACCTCGCCGTCATCGTCGTTAACCTTCTGATTCTTGTTGATAATGTTTTCGTTCTTTACAAATTCGCAGATAAGCTTTGCAGCCTGAGAACGTGTAAGAGCATTCTTGGGGTTGAAGTTCTTATTTTCATCGCCCTTGATATAGCCCTTGGCCGCAATCATAGAAACTGCATCCTTAGCCCAGGAGTCAACATTGTTGCCGTCGCCGAAGGTGTTGACATCAACTCTTTCGTCAACAGGAAGCACGATTCTCGAAAGAATAACTGCCGCCTCCTGACGTGTAACCGAGTTATTGGGGCGGAAAGTGCCGTCCTCGTAGCCTGTGATATAGCCTGCGTTTTCAGCCTTCTTGACTTCTTCAAAGAACCAGTCCTTGGCGGCTACGTCGCCAAAGTCCGCCTTAGCGTCGCCTGTAGCAGTAAGCTTTACTGCGCTGTTAATCATTTTTGAAAATTCGGCTCTTGTTACGGTCTTATCGGGAAGGAATGTGCCGTCCTGATAGCCCGAGATATAGCCTTTTTCAACGCCGTATTCGATATATTCCTTTGCCCAGTGACCGCCTATGTCACTGAGGTTTGCCGCACTTGCCGCAAAGCAAACGAGCATACAAACACAAAGGGAAACTACTGTAATTGCGCTGAGTTTTGCGATTCTTTTCATAGTGTTTCTTCCTTTCAGGTTTTATTGGGTACAATACCCTATACTACATATACAATAATACACTAATTTTGTTGTCTTGACAAGAGTTTTTCAACAATTTTCACGTTTATTTTATATTTGTTTATGGTTGGTTTTATATTTGTTCGGGTTTTCTTTTTATTTGACGTATAAAGCGTGGGAAAAGTTCCCGTTTTTATGTTACTTTTTGTATTGATACAAAACAAGCAAAAATCTCCAATCAACAGGAGAGTAACTGCGTAAGGGGATTTCAGGGGACAGCGGGCGGTGAGCCGCATGGTGTTACTTTGTCCAGCGACAAAGTAACCAAAACGCTCCACTCAATAAGAGGGGATGGCTCAGTCGTGAGAAGCCAAGTGCAAAAGGGCAAATTTTGACTCGAACAAGTGCATCTGAGTGCTTCTACACAGCTGTCAAAATTTGGACTCGCAATAAACAAGCTTTCCTGCCGCACTTCTTCCGCTAACTTCCCCTCTTATGCCGTGGTGGCTTAACTCCTCACAGCACGGGCGTTTTGGGTGAAGAAAAAAGCCGTGGTTTTCGCGCAAAGGTGAATGAGTTTGCGTTGTTGCGTTTATGCAACGCAAACGGAATAACTTAAGCGACACCAAAGGTTTGTTTACATCCGAGATGGGGCGTGGATTTGCCGCGACCGGAGTGGAGCCGAAAATGATTGGGACCTTTTGGTCGACGTTCGGTCACGAAAAGTGACACTCCGCCGTCCGCAGACGGCCGTCCTTCTCAATTGCATTCGGCAGCAAAATCAAAGAGCCCCGAGACCTTGCGGTCTCGGGGCAACATCGTGATAAGCTTTAATTATTCCGCTGCAGCTTCTTCAGTACCTTCAGCTACTTCGCCTTCAGCCGCTTCACCTTCGGCTGTTTCACCTTCAGCACCCTCTTCGCCTTCGGCTGCTTCCTCTTCAGTTTCTTCTTCAACAGAAACCTCAAGGATAACACCGCAGTGTTCGTTGTAGTTCATAATGTCGTCGCTGAGTCTGAAGTTCTTTGCGATGGGATTTGCAAGCTGTCTCTGTGCAAGCTGAACCTTACCGTAGATACCTGCAAGGTCTGTTGTGGAAACGTATTCGTATCCGAGAAGGATAAGCTCACGGCTTACAACCTTTCTTACGGATTCATAGGAAGCTCCGTTTTCAACCGCCTTGTTGCCGGCAACGAGAATGTTCTTTACTGTTTCGTACTGGCTCTTTTCAACGCCCGAAAGGTCGAGATTGAAGCCGAGGAAAGCACTGGGAGCCGTACCGCTGTTGGCAGCAATACACTTCTTAAGATAATCCTTGTCGTTGTCTTCGGGATACTTGATGAATGTGTTACCTGTAACGAGGTTGTTCATAGCGTATGTATCATCCATCTTTACAAGGCTGTCGTCACGTTTATCAATCTGATAGTTGACACCCTCAATACCGTACTGGAGAAGATTTGCAAGCTCTTCGTTTGTCTGGAAGAGTGTAATGATTTCCATAGCTCTTTCGGGCTCGGGAGATGTTGCACTTACACACATTACGCTGGAGAAGGCTTCGTCAACGGTTACTCTGGGAATATCGTATAGATATCTTACGTATGTTGTGCCGTCTGCAGCTGTCCATCTCTTGTCCTCGTCAGAGGTAAGAAGCTCGGAGGACTTTTCAACCTTAACTGCATACTTTGCACCCTCAACAGGACCGGATGCAGGGTAGTAGCCGAGGTTCTTGTAGTTTTCAGCCGCTGTCATATTAGCATTGTAAAGGTTTAACATAAACGAAGGCTTACAGTCGTTTGCGATGTACTGAAGACCTACGGGAACTACAACAAACGCATCGTCGTAGAACTCAGCGCCTGCAAGACCGAAGGGCTCGGATACAGGCCAGATGCCGGGCTCGTTTGCCTTGATAAGGGACATATAGTTAGCGAAGAACGTACCCGAGAAGGTTGTGAGATCCTTTATCTGATATTCGTACTTCTTGAGAAGATCTTCGTTGAATACAAGGTATGTATATTCGCCTGCTTCAACACCGATGTTTGTGGGAACACCGTAAATCTGTGTACCTACCTGAGCCGCAGAGAGGAATGTAGGATGAATGCTTGTCTTTAAAATCTTGCTGTCATAGTCGATAAACTGACCGAGAGCAGCAAGCTTTCCGTCGTTTGCATAGTCAACATACTTGTCGTAGTCGTTCACAACAAAAATGTCAATCTGGGGCTGGTTAAGCTCGATATCTGTTGTATCGTCAAGGAAAATATATTCGATAGTTTCGGCAAAATCCATCTTTTCCGTGCCTACAACCTTTGCACTTTCGTCAACGGGATTTACCTCGGGGTCTGTTTCCTCAAGGACAGCATCCACTGTATCCCAGTATTCTTCCTCTGTGAGGTAGTTGATTTTGAGCATTGTCTTGTAGTTGGGCAGAAGAATTTCATTGATTGCCATCTGAACTCTGTCTGCAGCCTCTTCTGTTGTGGAATCCTCTGTGAGGATATACATATTGAGGGCAACTATTTCTCTTGTGCTGGTGTTGCTGCTCTTCTTTTCTTCGTCTTCACCCTCGGAGCATCCTGTGAAGATGAGAGCAGACAATGTCATAAGCACTGCAAGTAAAAGTGAAAGAATTCTTGTTTTTTTCATACTGCTTGGTTCCTCCCAAATAATACGGATTTGTCCCGACGGCACTTTTTCGCCTTTATCGAGACAACGGGTATTCATCCTATTTTAACTATTATATTGTACATCAAAAGTGCAAGAATGTCAAGCACAATATATTTTTTTGGTCATACTGCACATCAAAAAGCACATCAAATCTGCAATTTGCACATAAGCGGGCTTTTGGCACTAAAATTCAAAGTGCACAGGCAGACCGTCCTCGTAAATGACATCGTTTTCTCCCTTGATAAGAGGAAGCATATAGTCAATGCACTTGTCATTTACGCCGTTTCCGTCACCCGTAAGAAAACTGTCGGGAATGCTCTTTACGAGATTTGCCACGTTTCTTACATCCTCGGGATAGATTTCTACGCGGTAAACGTCGGAATTCTTTAAACGTCTGAAGCACATCATCTTGCCCGTCTCACCCTTAAGAGCATACTTTACGCCCATTTCGCCGATGCGTCTTGACTCGTCAATGTCGCACTTTGAAGAAATGTGAGAAGCGCATCTCTGAAGAACATTAAGCTCAACGCTTCTGCACTTACAGCCGATTTTTTCATTGACAAGCGCCTCAAGCACTTTGCCTGCACCCGCAAGCATCTTGTGACCGAAGGGGTCATCGTAATTGCCCGTCTTCTTTTCGCCGACATATGTGCCGTCAGAAAGCTTAATTCCCTCAGATATGGCAACAACCACATAGGGCTTCTTTGTGTTCTGAAGCTTTTTGTTTACGTCCTTTATAAAGCCTTCCTCGTCAAATACTCTTTCGGGAAGATATATAAGGTCGGGACCTGCACCCGTAAGATACTTGGCAAGGGCGCTTGAAGCCGTAAGCCAGCCTGCATCTCTGCCCATAATCTCAACTATGGTTACCGCCTTCTTTGTGTAAACGGCACAGTCTCTGCAGATTTCCTGCATGGTGGATGCCACAAACTTTGCGGCAGAGCCGTAGCCGGGTGTGTGGTCGGTACAGCCGAGGTCGTTGTCTATGGTCTTGGGAATACCTATAAACTTTACGTCAAAGAGTCCTTTGTCCTTATTTCTCTCGGTGTAATCGGTGAGCTTTGCGATAGTATCCATACTGTCGTTGCCGCCTATGTAGAAGAAGTAGCCGATATTGTACTTCTCAAGCACCTTGTATATGTTTTCGATTTCCTCATCCGTCTTGATTTTTCTTCTGCAAGAGCCGAGGGCAGCGGCAGGAGTAAGAGAGAGAAGATCAAGCTGTGCGGGGTTTTCAAAGTAGGAGTCAAGCTCGATTAAATCCTCCCTTTCAAGCCCCTCCACACCGTTCTTCATACCGTAAACAGTGCCGATTTTTTCGCTTTCAAGACATCCCTTGATTACACCCGCAAGGGTAGCGTTGATTGCGGCGGTAGGTCCGCCCGACTGTCCCACTGCGGCGTTTAATTTTTCTAAAGACATAACAAAATCTCCTAAATGATAATATTGTCAGTTCTGTATTTTTATTCTGAGCTTTTTGCACACAAGTCTCATAAGGCACGAAACAACTATTGCACAGGCAAAATCAAAAACAATATTCATAAGCTGCAGCTTTGAAATCGCCTGCCAGAAATTTACTCCGTCAACCGTAATTGCCGTCACAATCACCGAAACAAGGCACTTGAGAAGCACCGAGGGAATCGTGCATATTGCAATTGCAAGGCTTCCCACCCTTGAAAAATATCTCTGGCATATAAATGACAGACACATACAGCAAAGGAATACAATAGGTGAAAGATTTGTCGGCGGTGTTACGAAAAGGTCTGCCATAAAGCCGAGACACAAGGCATAAATTCCGCCCTTTTTAATATCCGTAAAGGCAGGAAGCGCACACACAAAGCAAAGCATCACATCGGGGCTGTAGCCCGTAAGTCCTTTTTTGAAAAAGGGCAGAACGCTTGAAGCAAGAAGGAACACGGCAAGCGCCGAAATTCCCAAAAATATGTACCTTTTTCTGTCGTCCGTTTTCATACCGTAAGCCATTATTCCACCTGCCTTATGCACTCAGAGCATCAATGTTGAAGGAAGGAATAAGCGCAGGGTCAAACAGAGAGATAATATCCCCGTTTTCCTCAACGGTTACACTCTTTTCGCAGATTTCAAGAAAATCCTCCTGTGCAAGCGTCGATTCAATGTAGGTTTCAAAATTGCCGTTGCTGGCAAAAAGCGTTTCGTCCATTTCGTTTTTTCTGACGATGTACGCACCGTCCTCGGTATCAACGAATCTTATTTCGCCCGCCTTCATTTCATTGACAGCATCCTGAACATCGGTGGATATTCCCGTCCAGTAGAAGGTGTCGGGAACAAAGTAGCCGAAGGGATAGCCGAATTTATATGTGTCGTCGTTGTAGGCTTCAAGTGCCTCGTCAAAGTCACGCAAGCCGTTTACGATTTCATTGTAAAGCGATTTTGCCGCCTGTCTCTTTGTCTCTTTTTCCTCGTCGCTTATGGGTATTTCCGTACCGTCGTCCTTAAGACCGCCCGAGTACTTTACAAGAATATGGTCGGCAATTTCAAAATGCTCCTTGAAGTATGAGGGCTTTCTTTCCTCAATTACCCCGTGCCTTATGCCGCCCTCTGTATAAAAGCTTTCATAAAGGGTATTCTGCTTGAGCACAAGCTCCATATAACGTCTTAAAGCTTCGGTATCGGCACCGAAGGTGGAAAGATAGCTTTCAAGTGCCTTTTCCGAGCCGTAGGAGGTGACGATTGACGAAATGTACTTGTCAACCGAGTCCTTCTGCTCGTCCGAAAGACCTATTTTGTATGTGACGTCGCAAAGATACTCTGCCTGTAAAAGTCCCTCTGCGTATGCCTTTGTCTGGGCAATAACAATCTGACGTACCGTTGTGTCGTTGCCCTGTTGATAATTCATATCCCACATATCCGCACTTAAGGAATCCGCACCCAGCTGGAAGTTGACAACCGCAGTAAGCAGGCTGTAAAGCTTTGTATTGACAGAGCCCGTCACTTTTCCGTCGGCATCCTTGCAGACTACGGCGTTTTCGGGTGTTTTTGTGCAGGAGACAAGTGCCAGTACAAGCATTGCCGCCGCAAGAACAATTGAAATAATTTTTTTCATATAAAACCTCTTAAATTAACTCCTAACTCCTAACTTCTCATTATAATTATATCAACTATTCTCCGTCGTTGTATGAATAAATCTTAAATATTTCAAAAAGCAACGGCGTAACGTTTTCACCCGACTTCATCTTTATGTTGAAGCAGGGCTCTTTTCCCATAGAAATAAGCACACGTCCCGCAAACCTTGATACAAAGCCCGTTGCAATTTCCCTTGTGGGAGCTTCTTTCGGGTAAATGGCAAGAACGCCGTTTCTCTCCTCGATTTTCACAATTCCGATTTTTTCGCACCTTCTGCGTATAAGGGCAATATTGATAAGAGCCGAAGTTTCCCTAGGTATATCGCCGAAGCGGTCAAGCAGCTCGTCCTTTACGTCCTCGGCATCCTCTTTGTCCTTTATTGCCGCAATGCGTTTGTACATTTCAATTCTGTCGCCGGGTCTCTTTATATACTTTTCGGGAATAAATGCACTCACCTTGAGGTCCACCGTACATTCTGCCGTCTCGGGCAGGATTTCGCCCTTTTCTTCAAGCACCGCCTGCTCGAGAATCTTTATAAACATATCATAGCCGACGCTTTCCATATGTCCCGACTGCTCTGCACCGAGTAAATTACCCGCACCTCTTATTTCAAGGTCGCGCATAGCAATCTTGAAGCCCGAGCCGAATTCGGTAAACTCCCTTATTGCCGTAAGCCTCTTTACGGCGGTTTCGTTTATGCTTCTGTCACGTCTCCAGGTAAAATATGCATAGGCACGCCGCGACGAACGTCCCACACGCCCTCTCAGCTGATGAAGCTGTGAAAGACCAAGCCTGTCGGCATCCTCAATAATAAGCGTGTTGGCATTGGGTACATCCACACCCGTTTCGATAATGGTGGTGCAGACAAGAATGTCCGTCTTGCCCTCAACCACATCCTTCCAGGCTTCCGACAGCTGCTCCTGACTCATTTTACCGTGGGCAACGGCAACGGCAGCATCCGGAACAATGCCGTGAATTTTTGCAGCCACCTCGTCTATATCCTCAACCCTGTTGTGAAGATAGAACACCTGACCTGCACGTCTCAGTTCCTTCTTTATCGCCTCGCCTATTACCGTCATATCGTGCTCAAGTACATATGTCTGCACGGGATGTCTGTCAACGGGCGCCTCCTCCAAGACCGACATATCACGTATTCCCACAAGCGCCATATTGAAGGTTCTGGGTATGGGAGTTGCAGAGAGCGTCAGAACGTCCACCTGCTTTGACATCTCCTTAAGACGTTCCTTATGGGTAACGCCAAAGCGCTGCTCTTCATCGACTATAAGAAGTCCCAAGTCCTTGAATTCAACACCCTTTGCAAGCAATTTGTGTGTGCCGACAACTATGTCAACGTCGCCTATCTTCAGCCTTTCGCAAATTCTCTTTGCACTCTTTTGCGTATAACGGGATAGCATCTCAATCTTAATCGGATAACCGTGCATACGTGAGAGAATTGTCCTGTAGTGCTGCCAGCAGAGAACCGTTGTGGGAACGAGTATTGCCACCTGTTTTCCGTCCATTACTGCCTTGAAGGCAGCACGCAGAGCAACCTCTGTTTTGCCAAAGCCCACATCACCGCAAAGCAGTCTGTCCATAGGACAGGACTTTTCCATATCCTCTTTTATTTCCCTTATAGCCTCGAGCTGACCGTCTGTTTCCTCATACTCGAATCTGTCCTCAAACTCCCTCTGCCAGTCTGTGTCGGAGCCAAAGGCATAGCCGGGGCGTCTTGTTCTCTCGGCATAAAGGGCTATAAGCTCCTTTGCTATATCCTTTGCCGCCTTTTTTACCCTTGCCTTTGTCTTTGTCCAGTCATTTGAGCCAAGCTTTGATACCCTTACACCCTCACTCTTTCCCGAGAATTTCGATACCTTGTCAAGCTGGTCGCAGGGAACATATAGCGAGTCGCTTCCCTGATATTTAAGTGTAATATAATCCCTTGTTATACCTCCGACGGTAAGTGTCTTTATGCCTTCATATACACCGATGCCGTGAACATCGTGAACAACAAAGTCGCCGACGGTAAGGTCAAGATAGCTCGTCAGCCTGTTTTTGGCACCGCTTTTACCCAGCTTAAGCTTGCCGACGCTCGCCTTTTTTGCTCCCGATTCATCACCCTGCCCGTCGCAGAAAAGCACAAATCTCGCTTTCGGACAGTCAAAGCCGTGAAGGGCTGCCGAGCCGTCAAAGGGAGTGATGTATACAAAGCCCTTCTGCATATTTTCGCAATCGGGATTTTCCGCAATAACACAGGGTACATTTCTGTCGCGAAGCATATTTTCAATGTCAGCCGACTTCATTTCACCGCCGACAGCCATTACAATTCTGTAGCCTGCCTTTACATACCCTAACAGGTCTTCACTGAGCACCTCGGGGTTTGTAATCTGCATAGATGTGTGCTTTGAGGCAATTTCAAAGTAGCCCGAAAGGTCGATGTCGGGGGTTGATGAAAAATTGTCCGTTGCCACACAGGGACGTGACAAAAGATGTGTCTTAAGTCCCTCAATATCAAGACAGAACACGGCATCCTTTATGTCCGCTTCACCCTGCTGTGCAAGGGATACAAGGTCTTCACCCAGCTGCCATAGATAAGCGTTCAGTCTGTCCTTTACCCTCGGGTAATCGCAGACGAATACAGGGCCCTTTGCGTAGTCAAAAAGGCAGGAAAAGGAGTCGTACATAAGTGGCAGATACTTGTCAAGATTTGAAAGAGAGCCGTTTTCAAGGTCTCTTTTTTCCTTTTGCAGCTTTTCCTCGGCATCCGTATTCTTTTTTCTCCTTGCCGAAGAAGTCATTTTATCAATTCTGTCCGCAATTCTTCGGAGTGCAGCACCGTCGGGCATCTGCTCACGTATGGGGGATATAAAAATGCCGCCGGCATTCTCGACACGTCTTTGTGTCATAACGTCAAAGAAGCCCATAGCATCAATTTCGTCGCCGAAGAATTCAAGTCTTACCGGGTTTTCATAGTCGGGGATAAATACATCGAGAATATCGCCGCGGGTTGCAAACTGTCCCTGACCCTCAACGGCGTCGCTTCTTGTGTAGCCGTAGGAAAGAAGTCCTTCACACAGCACCTCAAGGCTTATTTCATCCCCCATTTTAAGGGAATTTGCCCCCTTCATTCTGTCACTCGGCGCAAGAATTCCGAGAGCCGCCTCGGGTACTGCAATAACGGCATCGAGACTGCCCGAAAGGACACGTCTGAGAACTCTGAGTCTCTCATACTCCCATTCGTGGCTGGTGGCAGATATGTTGTGGAAATTATAGTCGCGTATGGGAAAAACCTCGACCTCATTTCCCACTGCCGAAAGAGCCGACTTTACGGAGTATGCCGTCTTTTCCTCGGGGCATATGACAAGGGCGCACTCTCTTTTTTTGCCAAAAGAATCCCTGTCGGAAATGACAGCACTGCAAAGCACATCCCGAAGTCCCTCGGAAAGTCCGGTAAGGTAGCACACGCCCTGGCTGTATCTTTCACCCATCCGCGAAAATCTCGAAAGAAGCGAATGTATTTCTTTGTATTCGTTTAAGGATTTTACCATCTGAATCGGGGTTTTCATAAAATTTCTCCTTATGCACAAATGAGGACAGCGGCGAGCCGCCGCAGGCAATTCACGGTACATTTTCGCAATAGTCCAGGCCGTCGGTGTCGCTTAACAAACCTTTTTCAACGACAATAAGGACAGCGGCGAGCCGCCGCGGGCAATTCACGCCCTGCCCTCGCTATAAACTAACCTTTGGTGTCGCTTAACAAACCTTTTCAACGACAATAAGGACACTTTTGGTGTCCGTGGGGGTATGGGCAAAGGCAAAGCCTTTGCAGGTAAAAGGTAAGAAGTAAGAGTGAAGAGGTTTTCACTCCTGCTTTCAGAGTTATTTTACCACAGATAAAACAAAAATACAAGGGGATTTTGGTGATAAGTTGTATGTATGCATTATCATCAAACCGCACAAATGTTCGCGGAACGTTTTTGTGCAACTGTACGAAATTTAGAACAGCAGTTCGATTTTCCTTGGCTTTGGAACAAATGTTTGGTATAATATACTTGACATTGCAATGTTAAAATACTATAATTAAAGGAGAAAACATATTGTTTAAAGATTCATTTTTCAAATCAAGCTATAAACCAAAGTCTATTTCAGGTGATTTCACAAGCAAGAAAGACGACAAAAAGAAATTTTCTTTCACCCTGCCCGACTATGTAAAGCCGACAAATACAGCAGGGACTTCTACACCCGATAAGACCGAAGCAGACAGTCTTGCACCGCCGACAGGTTCACAAATCAAGTCAAGACTCAAATCCGTTCTTTCAAAGAAATACGGCGGGCTTGACACAAAGAATCTGTTTGACGACATTGACGACAAAGAAGTCGAGAACAACATTTCCACCGCCGAAAGCGCAATAAAAGCAAATATCGACAAAGGGTTTTTAAATACAGACTATTTCAAAAAGTTCCCAAACCTCAGAGACGGACTTGCCTTATCCTATGCCGCAGCCGATAAAGGCAACAGCAAAGAAGCGAAAAAGGCAAGAGAGGCGGCGTATTTCGAACAGGATGAGCCGCTTGTTAAGGAAACGGGTAAGAGATTACTGTATAATAATTTGCCGAAGAAAACTTTTGCCGATGCGGAAAATGCAACAAAAAAAGAAAGCGAGCTTCCTGAAGCCTCTTTGTTTTCGAACCGTTCTAAAGAAAATGTGCCGGAAAACGGGGTCAGGTTTAAGGCAGAAGCGGAAAAATCAAACAAGAGCAGTAATGCGTATGAGCCTCTGCTTAAAGATTCCCTGCCTCCGCCACTGAAAAACAGTATGGCAGCGGAAATGCAAAGACGGGAAATGGAGAAGAATAATCATATCATTTCACCTTCCGCAATTAAATCTAATAAGAACTTAAGCGGTGATTGGAAACAAAAAGACTACTCGATAACCAATCAATCCGGTGAACTATTATCACCTTCTCAGGAAACTTTGCAATTTTTGGAAGATTATTTCAGTGATAATTATAATGTCGGAGAAACAACTGTTGATTTCGTTATTAACGACGTTCAACTTGAAGCACTGCATAAATATTTAACCGATGGCGTAAAGAATACGAAACGACCTGCCAATATAGGCATAGGAGCTTGGGACAAACAAACGCAAACCGATTTGAAATGGATTGACGATATGTTCGGAAAAGGCTCAAATTTTGCAAAAGCTTTGAAAGCACTTCCCGCAATCACAATCGGCATTGATACGATACGTGGAGCCAATGAAAACATAAAAAATAATGCCGGTTGGGGCGAAACTGTTTCTGATGTCGTTGTAGATATTGGCGTTGGTGGTCTGGAAGTGGGAACAGCTGCAGCATTGACAGCAGGAGCAACGTATCTTATTCCCACTTTAGCCGGAGGTCTACCGGGATTAATTGCAAGTGTCGTTGCAGGTTTAGCAGCCAGTTATTTATGGGATTACGAAAAATACGGTGGGGATAAAACAATCAAAGAACGACTGGACTCACTCTTTTAAATTACAATTATTGAGGTGTTTCAAATGAACACGGAAAAGACAATACATTTTATAAAGGAAAGCAAAGGCTTAAAAAACGAAATAAAGCCGCAGTTACTTGTCTTGTACCTGATAATCTTATTGTCAGGTATGAATATTGCGTCTTTTTTTCAAGGAAAAAATGTTTTTGGGCTATCTATTACGATAAGTGCACTTATAATTGCTGCAAACATATATTACTTTATGCTCAGAAAGAAATCCTTAAAGTATAAGCTGTTTTCATCTTCTATAGTAGCCTTAAATTGTGTTTTCCCTGTTTTCTGTGTTTTTTGCACAGTTTTTTATACTAAGTTCGGTTTTAAGAGCCTTATGTTTCGGTACATTCTTCCGTTCTTGATTATATCGTCTCTTATGATTACAGCCAATGTGACACTTAGCAAAAAAGAAGTTCGCTTCAAGGCAAGAAAATACGCTGTAATTCCAAGCTGTATTTTAGCGGGGGCGGGTATTCTGATAGGCAAAAAGATAAACGAGGCGCTTTCATCTCGGCTTAGCGAAAACCATCACTTTCTGGTAATAGCATTTTTGGTATTGTTGCTGATATGCCTTGTTGTACCCGACATTTTCAATGATTTGCTTCGTTACCACTATTTCGCAAAGCTTGAAAAAATGGGACTTGTGACGGAGGATATTTTAAAGCCTCAGGAATCAAATTGACTACCCCATCTCGGGAAAAATAGAAGGGTACAAAGAATGAGAAAAAAGACTTTAACAGCAACCATCGCAATATTCATTGCGGCAATTTTGTGTATCTCCCTTGGGATTTTGTCGCATTCACCCAAACACGACAAGCAGGAAAATGATAAATTTCAAAGCCACAAAGCAGATTTTGAAAAATAAACAGATATATCATTGAAACATACGGCGACCTTTCCGCTTCAAGCACCATTCATCTTGACAAGCAGATTCTTGAGATAGTCGGCTTATCAGACGGCGAAAAAACAGTTGTCAATAAAGAAATCATATCTTCTATAAATTCTATCGTTCCCGCCTTTGACGGATATGATTTCAGCTTTATCAAGATATCTTCCGAAAGAGTGTCTTACGGTGGTGACGGATACCGTATGTACATCTACTCCCGTAACGGAAAAGCACCAAGCTATTACTACCACCAAGGCGACGGTATGCACCCCGAGGTTTACGACCTTGGCGATAACTGGTATTTGCTCAAAGTCAATTTTCGTTAGATAAAGCTATAATGGCACGAACAAATAATGCCGAAATCATTGAAACACCCCATACACAAAAAACATCCCTCACGCCTTTTCCGTGAGGGATTTCGTCTTTATTTAACCAACCCGATTTTTCAGATCATCCGCAACTTCTAACTCCTAACTCCTAACTTCAAATGACAGCGTATCCGATTTCACCCTTTTTCAACGTCATCCTTGTGCCGTCAATAATCGCATCCGCACCGTAGGCGGCAATTTCCTTTTCAAGGTCAAAAGTCCTGTCCTTTTCGGAGTTGTTGAAGATAAACACGATTGTCTTGTCGCCGTTTACCGTTCTCTTTTCGTAGACACCGTTTTTGAAATCGGAGAACCTGTACTTTTCAATGCCCGCATCCGTCATTATTCCGTCAAGGAATTTTTCCCAGACAGCATCTTCATTACATTCGTACGCATATCCGATTGAGGCTCCGGAAACGTAGATTTTGCCCTTGCCGAAGCTTACGCATTGAATTGCAGGTGCGCCGTCGTCAAAGCTTGCAAGAACCTCGGCATTTTCCACCTTTATTTCAGACTTGTAAGGATATACCCTTGTTCTCTCACCCATAAAGTCGAAGTATTCATCGACTTTGTATCTCTTTCTTCGCTCAAGAAGCCTTGCCGTCATTAAGGAAGAGCAGTTGATGTCGCCCGCCCTCATCCAAGTATTTTTGTCGCGAAGTCCGAAGCCTTCGTCGGCAATAATCGTACCGCCCTGTTGCAGGAACTTTTCAAGGTAAGGAACAATCTTTTCGTCAAGCATAGAGTAGTAAGGGAAATAAAGCACCTTGTACTTTTCAAACTGCTCGGGATTTGTAACGCCCACATAATCTACATTGTAGTTGCAGTTCTTGAAAAGCTTGTACATACCCTGATGGCTTCTTGTGTAGTACAACTCGTTTGTAGAATATGTATACTTAAAAATATCCTTTGACGCTTCTTCGATTTCAGCCATAAGAAGGCTGTCAAAGTCAAAAACAATAGCCGCCTTGCCCTCTTGAACCTCGGCACCTGCAAAATACTGCATATTCTTATGTAAATCTTCGCCGAAATCCTTGACGGCATATGCCACCTGTCTCGGACTGCCGTCAACACGCATAATACCCGCACAGTCCTGCTCCATACCAACTCTTTCAGCCCTGTACTGCCAGTAAACCATACCCTTTGCACCGCCTGCAAGGTCACAGTAGAGCTTGTATTTCATATCAAAGGGAGTATCATAGCTACCAAACATACCGAGCCCCGGGTAGATTTCGTGGTTGAAATAGTTCTTGTCAACGCCCCTCATAAAGTCGCAAAGGAGCATCATCTTTATGCGGTTTGAGTGGTTATCCATATTTGTGGCAAAAGGAAGACTTGTTCCCCAGAAGTCAACCGCCTTTGATACGTTGAAGTCGTCACAGACATCGCCGATGTGCGTCTGGAAAGCAGAGCATATGCCTGCGTGGCACATAATGGGCGTCTTTTCGTCGTACTTTCTTATTACGGCATAAATCTCCGTAAGAAAACGTCTGAGCTCATAGCTTCCCTTGAACTTCTTGAACTCATAAATATCCCAGAAGCCGTGGGGCATAACAGGAAGATTTATTGTTTCAAAGCTTTCCTCTGCCGCGCCGTACCTGCTGTTCAAGGCTTGGATTGTACCGTACTTGCTCTCGAGATACTTGCCGAACGCCTTTCTGCACTCGTCGCAGTGACATTCCTCGATAGGCTTGTTTCTGATTTCGTTCCAGGCGTTCCAGAGAATAATATTCTTGTTACCCGCATATCTCTTTGCTGCAACATCAACAAACTTCAGCGCCCTTTCAAGAACCTTCGGATTTGTAAAGCAGGGCAGCCATCCGCCGTAAAATGCACCGTGGGAGCCGGGACGTAATTTTTCACCCTTGGGACCTATTCTTGTGCCGCCATACTTTTCATAAATGTACTGGGGCGCACATTCAAGAAGGAACTTCATTATAACCTTTCTGCCGTTCTTCTCTGCAAGCTCCAAGAGCTCGTCAACGTCGGAAAAGTCGTATTCGTTCTCGACTCTTTCGTTCCAGCGCCAGTTCATTCTTATCTGAAAGGCGTCAATGTTGAAGCTTTCCATATTGGCAATATCGCCCTCCCATTCCTCGGGAAGCGGCGTCGGGCTTCTGTAGTACTGTGTGCCGTGGATAATTTCGTCAAAAAACATAGGTTTTAACCTCCGGTAAAAAAATTCGGAATGCGGAGTGCGAAATGCTTTCGGGTATAGCTTCAATCCGTATCACCGTTTAATCGTATTATAACAACACTTTCCGATTAAAGCACGACAGGAATGGGGATGAAGGGGACAGAATTTGTCATTTGGGTGAATTTTTGGCGCAAAACAATTAAAATAAATCAAAAAAACCCTTGACAAACGTTAATGTTTGTGATATTATAGTCACGTTGTCGGGGGGTTAGCTCAGCTGGGAGAGCATCTGCCTTACAAGCAGAGGGTCACAGGTTCGAGCCCTGTACCCCCCACCATAACAGAGACTTGTCAGTTGACAAGTCTTTTTTTACGAAATAAATCCTTTCAGGATTTGTGAAATGCACTTCGTGCGTGAAATATTGCTGCATAATGTGAAATACGCCTTGCGGCGTGCGGATTTATTTCATTTCACAGAAAGCGCAAGCTTTCTATTTCACAATTTACGCAGTAAATTATTTCATATTGAGCAAAGCGAGATATTTCACTGAAAATGTGTATCATCAGAACCATTAAGCATTTTCTTCTGTTCAGAACGGCACGAGCCTTGTGAAGGCAATTCCTAATTCCTAATTAAGAAAAGGAGGCTCCCGCCTCCTTTTCTTTACGTATTTTTATCCACAACCTTAAACTGCTTCTTATTATTTACCTTTAAGTTTCTCTTTTCGTGCTCTGCCAGAACATCATCAATTGACAAATCAAGGTCTGAGAGCATTACCTGAAGGTGATAGAAAAGGTCGGCAACCTCGCCGATAAGCTCTTCCTTTTCCTTGTCAGAGCCGCAATTTTTAAGATTCTTCGCGGCAATAACAGTTTCTGTACATTCCTCGCCTACTTTTTTGAGTATCTTGTCAAGACCGCTCTTGAAAAGATAGCAGGTGTATGAGCCTTCCGCATCCTCTTTTTTTCTTGACTCAATAACTTCTTCTACCATTTTAAGTATGTTGTCGTTCATATTTTCTCCTCCGATTTGTTGTGAGTTTGACCGCTTTGATTTATGGCGGTCAAACGGGGTTGATTGAGCGACACCGTTGATTTGCCAATCACCGAAATCACCCGTGAATTTGCTGTCGGGCTCACCAAATCATCTTATTAAAGAAACAACTCCTCGAGCCCGTATGACAGGCAGGGCCCGTCTGCTCTACCTCATCCGAGTTGCTAACGCAACCCACCTTCCCCTAAGGGGAAGGCTTTTTTTGTTTCTGTCACTTCAGGCTTCCCCGTTTACGGGGGAG
>CAZTNR010000017.1:0-29065 GCA_964614955.1 uncultured Oscillospiraceae bacterium
GACCCCGAAAACACACTTCCTGCAATCGAAAGAGCCTGCGAGCTTATCGAGCTTCTCGGTGCAGGCGAGGTAGTAAAGGGTATTATCGACGTATATCCCGAAAAGCCTGCCAAAAAGGCAATTCCCTTTGATGCAGACAAGATTAACGCATTCCTCGGTACAGATGTACCTGAAGAAGAGATGACGGCAATCTTTAAGAAGCTTGAAATTGACCTTGTTGACGGCGTTCTTTATCCTCCGTCATACCGTGCAGACCTTGAATGTATGCAGGATATCGCAGAGGAGGTTATCCGTATCCACGGTTACGACCTTATTCCCACAACAAACTTCAAGGCTGAGGCTCTTGTCGGAAGAAGAAACGCAAAGCAGAACAGCATAAAGCTTATTGACGAGCTTCTTACAGGCGACGGCTACTACGAAGTGCAGACCTTCTCCTTCATCAGCCCCAAGTACTATGACAATATCTGTATGCCCGCAGATTCACCCCTCAGAAAGTCTGTTGTTATTTCAAACCCTCTCGGTGAAGATACAAGCATTATGAGAACAACAGCTGTTCCCAGCGTTCTTGAAGTTCTTTCCACTAACAGAAGATACAGAAATAAGAACGCAAGGATTTATGAAAATGCAAAGGTTTACATCACAAAGGAAGGCGAAGATCAGCCCGATGAACGTATGTCTACGGTAATTGCGGCATACGGCGATGTAGACTTCTATGATATGAAGGGCGTTTGCGAAAAGATACTTGACCTTCTCGGCATCAAGGGCTACGATTTTGTGCCCAATACAGAAGCTCCTGCATTCCACCCCGGAAGATGCGCTTCGGTTTACAGCCGTGACGGACAGAGACTTATTGTATTCGGTCAGCTTCATCCCACTGTTCAGGAAAACTACGGTCTTGATGTTGAAAGCTATGTTATTGTTTGCGATACAGAGCTTATGATGACAATGCAGAGCTTTGACAAGCACTACAAGGCTCTTCCCAAGTTCCCGTCGTCAGAAAGAGACCTTGCATTTGTATGCGACAAGTCCCTTACCTCCGGCGAAATCAAGAAGGCTATCAAGAAGTACGGCGGAAAGATGCTCGAATCTGTTGAAGTGTTCGATATCTTCGAGGACGACGAAAAGGTTGGCGTAGGCAAGAAGTCCATGGCTTATAACCTTGTTCTCAGAAGTCCCGAAAAGACACTTTCCGTTGAGGAATGCGATAAGGCGGTTGCAAAGATTCTTAAGGGTCTTGAATTTGACCTTGGTATTACTTTAAGAGGCTGATTGTGTGTTTGAGTAATCAAAAGGCATTAACGAAATAACGAAAAATTCCCGACTTTACAATACGAAAGTCGGGAATTCTTTATTCATGTTAGTTAATAGTACATAGTTTTATATCCGCCGCCGATAGTACCTTTGCCTTTGCAACTGCTACATTTTCCGCTTCCGCTGTTATACACGCAAGGACAACGGTTGCTTACTGCTTTTGGCTGGCTGTCAATGAGTTTGCCGGAGCCGTGGCATAATGAGCATACTCCTGAGCCACCGCAACTTATACAGTCTATTGGTTCCAAATAGTAAGTTCTGCTGTTTATTGTCGGTGAATTGTTGTTTGAAGTCGAGGTTGAGTTTGATGTTGATTTGTTTTTCGAATTATATTCATGCTGAACTTCGTGAGGAGCTTTTGTTGGTTCGTACTTATGATTTGAAGTTTTGGTATAGTCCCAACAACTGTAAAGAGAAAAAATAACAATGCCAATTATCAATATGGTTTTGAATTTCAGGTTTTAGTCCCCTGCCTAAAGAACATTTATGTAGGTTCATTGTATCATATGTTTGTTGTCTTGTCAATGGGCTGTATTTTTTTGCGAAAAGCAGGTCTTAATTAAAAAAGCACGGACTTTTGAATATGAATAAGTCCGTGCTTTTTGTGTTTACATTATTCTGATTAGCACCATATACAGCACCGTCGCTGCACCGATGCTTATAAAGCTGTTTCTCCAAATCCAGTGAAGAACACCTGCACACAGAACACCTATAAGCTCGGGAATTCCGTGAGCACCCGTCAGAACCTCTGTGTTTCTCAGAGCATATATCACAAGCGTTGCAATAACCGCAGGCGGAAGAACCTTTCCGAGGTAAAGCACGATTTTGGGCACCTTGTTTGCATCCCTGAATACAAGAAAAGGAATGGCACGTGTAAGCATTGTGCAGACAGCGCATACGGCAATAATGAGTATAAGCTTTGTCGTAGTCATTATCCCTGCACCTCCTTTGCCGCTTGGTTGTGCTTGTTATATAGACTTCTTGTGAAAATAAGCACAACCGACGAAAGAACAAGAGATGGGAAGATGAAGTTGTCGGGACCGAGTATAAGTAAAAATGCCGCCGAGGAAACAAAGCCAGTTATTGCAGGCAATTTGTATCCGCTGGATTTCCATTGTTCCACAAAGAGCACAACGAAAAGTGCTGTCATTGAAAAGTCAACACCGGTAAAGTCGAAGGGAATTGAGCCTATAAGATTTCCGATAATTGAACCCATAATCCAGTAGAAATGGTCAAACAGCGAAATAAAGAGCATAGTAAGGGGATGTGCATTGTCCTTCTCGGTGAAACAGAGAACGGAATATGTTTCGTCTGTAAGCTCTAAAATGTTTATCCACTTCTTTCTTCCGAGACTGTTAAAACGTGTTAAAAAGCTCAGTCCGTAAAAAATGTGGCGGGAATTTAAAAGTATTGTCATAATACCGCAAGTTAACAGGCTTGCATTGTCTGCGATAAATTCGCACATAAGAAACTGACCCGAGCCTGCATATATAAATAAACTCGATATAAACGCCCAGAACACCCCGTTACCTGTTTCTCTGAGCATAATGCCAAAGGTTATGCCGAGGAACAGATAGCCGTACATTACAGGCTGAGAACGCTTGAAGGAGTATGAAAGTAGCTTTTTCAAAATCCGACATTCCTTTCTTTTTTCGAACATTATGAGTATAGCACCGACATTTTCTTTTATCAAGACAAAATTGTAAATAATGGCTTATTTTGCCTAATTATCAGAATAAAACAAATGATTTTCTTACTTGCTAAAGAAATATTGACGTTATATAATTTATATAGAGGTGATAATATGCTTCTTTGCGGAATTGATATCGGAGGAACAAAGTGTGCTCTGAGTATCGGAAAAGCCGATGATAAGGGAAATATTGAAATACTGTATAAAGAAAAGTTTGAAACTCTGCCGCCGTATGAAACGCTGCAGAAATACTCGGATTTGCTTTCTGTTCAGCTGCGTACATATAAAGTGGAGGCAATCGGCATAAGCTGCGGCGGGCCTCTTGATTCAAAAAGAGGTGTGATTATGTCACCGCCCAATTTACCCGGCTGGGATAATATAGAGGCGGTAAAATACTTTAAAGACAGATTCGGACTTCCAACCGTAATACAGAACGATGCCAACGCCTGCTGCTATGCCGAGTTTAAATTCGGCGCGGGCAGAGGTTATAAAAATGTGGTTTTTCTTACCTTCGGTACAGGACTCGGTGCAGGGCTTATCTTAGACGGAAGGCTGTATAGCGGAACCAACGATAACGCAGGTGAGTGCGGACATATAAGACTCGCTGACGACGGACCCGAAGGCTACGGAAAGAAAGGCTCATTTGAGGGATTTTGCAGTGGCGGCGGTATTGCACTGCTTGGCAAATCAATGACAAAGGAAAAGCTGGATAAGGGTGAGACGGTAGCTTTTTGTAAGGATAAATCAGAGCTTGATAATATTAACGCAAAGCTTATCGGGGACTATGCCGAAGCAGGCGATGAATTTGCAAAGAGCATATACGCCGAAAGCGGCAGACGCCTGGGACAAGGTTTGTCAATACTTATAGATATTCTCAATCCCGAAGCCATTATTATCGGCAGTATTTTCACAAGAAGCCGTAATCTTTTGTGGGATGAATGCAAAAAGGTGATTGACAGGGAAGCACTTCCGTCGGCATCAGAGGTCTGCAGGGTGCTGACAAGTGAGCTTTCGGAAAGTATCGGAGACTACGCGGCACTTTCTCTTGCACTTATGGCGGCAGAACAGTAGAATAACTAAGGCGGTGCTTGCGCACCGCCAAATTTTATACTATTTCGGCAAGCTGTCTCTGTACTCACCCGGAGTTGTTTTAAGCTCCTTTCTGAATACATAAAAGAAGTATTCAACCGAGCTGTAACCGCTGTCAAAGGCAATCTGCTTTGCCGTAAGGTCTGTGCCTGAAAGCAGGTTGCAGGCGTGACGCAGTCTTACTCTGTTGACATACTCGTTGTAGCTTATCCCGAAGCTTTTGGAAAAAATAAGTCCGAGCCGTCCGGGTGAGATGGCAAAATTCTTAGAGGCTGCGGCTATTGAAACATCATTTTTGAAATTCTTGTTGATGTAGGATATAACCGACTGAAGAAGATGCGGCGTTTTTGCCTGACCTTGTACTGCATTTGTACCCGATTTTCTTATTGTTCTTATGAGGATGTTTTCTATAAGACCCAAAACGGCATTTTTCCAAAGCTCGGATTTGTCTTTCAGTTCTTTTTCTGCTTGCTTGCATAAAGAAATGATAAGATTTGCTTCGTCATCTTCAAATTCGCATAAGAATCCGCCGGGTGTTACCGAAAGAATGTCTGAAATCTCACGGCTTACGGCATCGCTTGTGAAGCTTATGTTCATAAGGGAAGAGTCCTCTGTGCAGTCTACCGAATGATAGTCAAGATATGTCATTATCCAGGCACAGCCGCGTTTGACAGAGTATGTTTTGCCCGAAATTGTGTGAAGGTAGGTACCGCTTGTTACGATTTCAAATTCAAAATAGTCGTGCCAATGGCTCTGTACAACGGGACCTTTTGAATGATTTCTTGATGAAATTTCTAAATGACTGTCAATCATCCACATTGTATTGTCGCGGTCTTCTGACATTGTAGCTCTCCTGTAAACGATTAATTTTCTTAATAATACCATTCGTTTTTTAATTTACAAGTATGGATATTGTATATATAATGTAAATAGTGAAAATATTTTTCGGAGGTGCAAAATGTTCGCGGAATATAATGAAAAATCACTTTATGAAAGATTTCCTTGCTTGGCTGTTCAGAAGGATAACATTGAAAAAGCTGTTTTGATGATGCTTGAAACCTATAAGTCGAGCGGAAAAATACTGCTTTGCGGCAACGGCGGAAGCTGTGCCGACTGCGACCATATTGTAGGTGAGCTTATGAAAAGCTTTATGTATGAGAGAAAGCCAAGAGATGAAACGGTTAAGAAGCTTGAGGCTTTGTTCGGCGGCGAAACAGAAAAAATAGCTTCTTCTCTTCAGACTGGCATTCCCGCAATATCTCTGCCGTCTCAGTCTGCCGTGCTTACGGCTTATCTTAACGATGCTACACCCGAATATGTATATGCACAGCTTGTCTACGGCTATGCAAAGAAACCCGATATGCTGATAGCACTTTCCACAAGCGGAAATTCCAAAAACGTGGTAAATGCCGTAAAGGTTGCAAAGGCACTAGGCATTAAAACGGCGGCAATTACGGGACAGAATGAAAGTGAGCTTTCAAGGCTCTGCGATGTATGTGTTTGTGTCCCGGAAAATGAAACCTATAAGGTGCAGGAGCTTACACTTCCCGTTTACCATCACCTGTGTGCAAGTGTGGAAAAAAACTTGTTTGGATGATGAGAAGATAGATTTTTCCGCAAAGGGATGCCAAACCCTACAACGATTTTTTGTTAAATAAAGAGTGAGGTAATAAATATGAAATCCAAATCATTAAACTGTATATGGACCCTCTACTATGCCGAAAGCGGCAAGTACGAAATAGATAACTATGCAGAATTTGATAAATACGAAATTCCCCATATTCCCGCAACCGTACCAGGAAACGTCGAGCTTGACCTGTCAAAGAACGGTCTTATCACAGACGACCTTTTTATGGGCAAGAACTTACTCGGAGACATCCGTAAAATCGAAACCTGGGAATGGTGGTATAAAACGGAGTTTTCCTCCGATGACCTTGACGGAAATGATGTCTGCCTCAGCTTTGAAGCCGTGGACTGCTATGCCGAATACTACCTCAACGGAGAAAAAATAGGCGAAAGCGACAATGCACTTATCGGTCATAAATTCCCTGTCGGCGGAAAGCTTAAAGAGAATAATACCCTTATAGTTCACATTCGCTCAACCTTCCTTGAGGAATATAAAAAAGATGATCCCGTAATGTTTATGCGCCACGCAACAACCGACCACCCGGCAAACCAGGTTGTCTCGAGAAGACCGCCTCATTCTTACAGCTGGGATATTATGCCCAGAGCCGTAAGTGCAGGAATATGGCGCGGTGTAACTCTTGAAAACCACGACGAATATGAAATTCGTGATGTAAGCTTTGTTGCCAAATTCTTCAGTCACGGATATGTTCAGCTTCACGCAAGTGTTATAACAAATATTGCACCCTGTGAATTTGCTTATCCCAAAAAGATTCCCGTAATTACAATATCCGCAAAATGTAAGGATTCTTTTGCTGAAGAAAAGCATAATATGATGTTCCGCAGCAGCGGTGCCACGGTCGGATTTATGAGACCCTATCTCTGGTGGCCGAAAAACTATGGTGAGCAGGATATGTATGATATTACAATCACAATCACCGACGGCGACGACGGACACCTTCTTTGCCAAAAGACGGTAAAGTACGGTATAAGAAAGATTGAGCTTCTTCGTGCCGATACAACCGACGACGGCGACGGAAGATTTGCCTTTAAGATAAATGATGTTGAAATCTACTGTCAGGGAACAAACTGGGTACCTCTTTCGCCCTATCACAGTATGGATGCAGACAGATACGAAAGAGCACTTGACCTTATAAATGACTGCGGCTGTAATATTATCCGCTGCTGGGGCGGTAATGTGTATGAGGATACATATTTCTATGATTATTGCGACAGAGCAGGTATTATGGTTTGGCAGGACTTTACGCTTGCCTGCAATTTCTATCCTCAGGAGGAATGGTTCTATGAGAAGATGCGACAAGAAGCTGAATATATCGTAACAAAGCACAGAAATCATCCCTGCATCGTTCTCTGGGCAGGGGATAATGAATGTGATATGGGGCTTGATGCCACAGGCATAAATCCCAACTTCAATAAGGTTACAAGAAAAGTTCTTCGTGATGTGGTAGAAGCCTGTGACCCGACAACTCCTTATCTTGCTTCAAGTCCGTACTACTCCGAAAAAGCATATGAGCAAATCGGACGCGAATATACAAAGGCTTATGATGTGCTTCCCGAGGAACACGTATGGGGCAGCCGTGATTATTATAAAGCACCATTCTATACGAAGCAGACAGCCTCCTTTATCAGCGAAAGCGGATATCACGGCTCACCTTCGGCAGAGTCCTTAAAGAAGTTTATCAACACCGATAAATTATATCCCAACACCAACGATGAGTGGTATTTCCACTCTACTCATAATATGCTTAAGCCTCATAGAATTGATATGATGAACAAGCAAATAATTCAGCTTGTGGGATTTTTACCCGATAACTTAGGAGATTTCGTTGTCATTTCCCAGTTTTCACAGGCAGAGGCAAAGAAGTTTTTTGTCGAAAGAATGAGACTCAGACGCCCGCATTCGTCGGGAATTATCTGGTGGAATATGCTTGACGGCTGGCCTCAGGTTTCGGATGCTGTTGTGGACTTCTACTTTGACAAAAAGCTTGCCTATTACTGGCTCAAACAGTCTCAGCAGCCATTCTGCATTATGATGGATGAAATCAATGCGTGGGGAAGCACGGTTTATGCCTCCAACTGCACTCTCGAAAAGAAGTCGGGCATATACAGAATTTACGATGCCGAAACAAATGAAACGGTTACCGGCGGTAAATTCAACCTTGATGCAAACAAAAATGCCGAAATCGGCAAGGTTCCCGTGTTCTTCTCCGAGCAAAGGCTCTTTATCATCGAATGGACTCTTGATGACGGAACAAAAGGAACAAATCATTATGTTTCGGGTTTCCCGAAGTTTGATTTTGACAAGATTAAAAACGTCTGGGTGCCTAAGATTAAGGAAATAATTAAATAATTGTAGGGGTCAGAGCCTGGCATTGACCTGAATAACAAAAGGAACTGTTCATAAAGAGCAGTTCCTTATTTTTTTACTAATTCGTTTGTCAGTTTTTCGATGATTTCAAGCTGACTGTCATTCAGCTTTTTTAGATTCTCAGTTATAGCTTTCAACTTTTCGGGATTTTTGTTCTCGGTGTCGAAGAATTCGCTTGGGGTGATGCCGAGATAGTCGCAGATGTAGAAAAGACCGGTAATGGAAGGGAGTGCACCACCGTTTTCAATATGGTTGATATAATTGGCATTCTGACCAATGTCAAGGCTCATTTCTCGTGCTGAAACGCCTTTTTTTGTACGTAAAGTAGCAATACGTAATATTACATCTTTGTTTTCCATCAACATCACTTCCTTTGCTATATTTTAACTCGCAATGTTATGTTAAATGCAACATTTAAAGTCGAAAAACCATTGCAATGCGACTTTTGCAATGGTATAATGTGAAAAAATACAACATTGCAAGTGGGAGATGCTATGGCAAATAGATATTTGAATGAAGCAGGAAAATCTAAAAACGATGAATTCTTTACTCAATACGCTGATATTCAAAGAGAAGTAAATGCTTATTTGGAGTTTAACCCCGATGTTTTCAGAGATAAAACTATACTGCTTCCTTGTGATGACCCGGACTGGAGCAATTTTACAAAATTTTTTGCACAGAACTTTGATACTTTGGGATTGAAAAAACTTATAAGCACAAGTTATGCGTATGAGAGTAAGCGGCTGAAAGAGGAGTATCAGGAAAGTCTTTTTGTGAAGGAATCGCCTCAGTACGATGAAAGCAAAAACAGAGAAAAAGGAAAGATTTTTACCTTGACTCGTGAGCAACGGCAAAACAGGGTTTTGAACATATATGATTTAAAATGGAAGTATATGGCTGGGGATGGAGATTTTAGAAGTGATGAGGTAAAGGCTTTGCGTGATGAAGCTGATATTATTATAACCAATCCGCCGTTTTCGTTACTTAGGGCGTTTATTGCCTGGATAATGGAAGCAAACAAAGAGTTTCTGATTATTTCAAATCAAAATGCCATAACCTATAAAGAAGTGTTTCCTTTGATAAAAGATAATCGGATTTGGTTGGGTCGCGGCTTTAAGGGCGGAGCGGCGCATTTTATCAATAAATTTTACGAGGATTATGCTACTGCAGGAGATCATCGCGAGGGGATGATTCGTGTATCCGGTGTGATTTGGTTTACAAACCTTGACCACGGACGCAGGCATCAGCCAATGAGCCTTATGACAATGAATGATAATATTAAGTTTAGCAAACATAAGGAAATTAGAAATATAGGCTATTCTGCTTATGATAATTACGATGCCATTGAAGTTCCTTTCACGGACTCAATACCGAGTGATTATGAAGGAGTTATGGGGGTGCCTATAACGTTTTTGGATAAGTACTGCCCCGAACAGTTTGAAATTTTGGGAATGGCTGCATCAGCAGGATATAATGAAAGTATAGTAGGTATTCCGTTTATGGGACAAAAGGATGCAAGACCTTTGATAAACGGAAAAAACACTTTCGCACGAATTTTTATCAAAAAGAGGGAATAGAATGAAAACCACCTTAGTAACCGAAATAACAATTTCCGACATATGCAAAGGCTTTATATATAATGAACTTGAAGGCAAAGGTTTGTTTGGTCTGTCCGGCAAGCTTGTCATTCAGCCCGAGTATCAGAGAAATTACATATATGCAGACGGTAAACGTGATGTTGCTGTTATAGATTCTATACTTAAAGGCTATCCTCTCGGTCTTATCTATTTTACTAAGGTTGCAGAGGATAAGTATGAGGTTCTTGACGGTCAACAGCGTATTACAAGTTTTGGTCGGTATGTAACAGGCAAGTTTGCCATAAATGATGCAAATGGCATACCACGTTATTTTTCGGGTCTTGCAAAGGATTTGCAGGAAAGGATTATGAACACACCTTTGACAATATATATTTGTGAAGGAACTGAAAGCGAAATCAAGGAATGGTTCAAGACTATCAATATCGCAGGCGTACCTCTTAACGAGCAGGAACTGTCAAACGCCATTCATTCGGGACCCTTTGTAACAAAAGCAAAAGAGGAGTTTTCGAACAGCCAAAATGCCAATATACAAAAATGGAGTGCGTATATATCAGGAAGTGTCCTCAGACAAGACTATTTGCGTACTGCTCTCAGTTGGGTAAGCAAAGGCAACATTGATGATTATATGAGTAAGCACCGCTATGACGACAACATAAATGAATTGAAATCTCATTTTACAAGTGTTATAGATTGGGTGTCGGGTGTGTTCAGCGATGTTGAAAGCGAAATGAAAGGACTTGATTGGGGCGAGTATTACGAAACATATCACAAAACCGCTTACAATCCTGACGAGGTTTCAAAGAAATTGCACGAGCTATATGCTGACGATTATGTTACTAACAGAAAAGGCGTATATGAATATATTCTCGGAGGATGTACCGATACCAAGCTCTTGAATGTACGTGTTTTTGATGAGCATACGAAAAAGGCAGTTTTAGCAAAACAGACACAGGTAGCGAAAGAAAAGAATATTTCAAATTGTCCCTTGTGTGCCTTGGGTAACGATAACAACAGAACAAGAATATGGAAGATAACAGAAATGGATGCCGACCACGTTACTGCCTGGTCAAAAGGCGGTGCGACTGATAAAAACAATTGTCAGATGCTTTGTAAAACCCATAATCGGGCAAAAGGCAATAAATAATTTTGCGGGTCGATGCAGTTCGACCCCTTCTTTTTTTGTTTTTAACAAATACCCCTTGAAATCTCCCCGCAAATAGTATATAATAACCCCATAAAGCAAAATAACGGAGGTAACAAACTATGGCAAAGATTACAAAAGACACAATTGTCGGCGATATTCTCGACCTTGCGCCGGAAGCTGCACCCCTTTTCCTTGAAATCGGTATGCATTGCCTCGGCTGTCCTTCTGCACGCGGCGAAACCGTTGAAATGGCTTGTGCCGTTCACGGTGTTGATGCAGACGAGCTTCTTCAGAAGATCAACGATCTTATCGGAGAATAATTAAGCGTGGGAAGAGATATAACAATCCCATCGGCAAGGCTTAAGGCGGCGGCAGAGATTGCCGCCGCCAAATTGTTTGATGGGGAGGATACAGACAATTTGATTGCCGTAGATGTGGGCTGTGACCACGCAAAGCTTGCCATATATCTTGTGCAAAGCGGCATATGCCGAAAGGTTACCGCCTCCGATGTAAATGAGGGACCCGTAAATAAAGCAAGGGAAAATGTGTCCCGTCGTACCCTTATGGGAAAACCGCTGTCGGACTATATTGATATAGTTCATACCGACGGTCTTGCGGGACTTGAGAGCAGAGGTGCTAACCGCATTTTTATCCTCGGTATGGGCGGTGAGGTGATTTCGGGTATTCTCGATAGGGCAGACTTTATAAAAAGCGAAGAAAATAAGGGTAAAATCAAATTTATCCTCCAGCCTATGACAAGCGAAGACAAGCTCCGTAAATATCTGCTGAGTGAAGGTTATAATATCCTTGATGAGGAAATGGTTGAGGATAAGGGTAGAGTGTATGCCGTAATGTCGGTGTGCTTTGACGGCGAAATAAGATACTATTCACCCGCAGAGCTTCTTCTCGGAAAACACAATATACAAAAGGGTGGAGAATTGTTTCTTCGTCAGCTTGAAAGAAGAATGCGAATTACCCTGTGGACTGTTGATGAAAGAAGGTCGGCAGACCTTGATTGCACAGAGCTTGAAGAATTGCTGAGAGAAATGCAGAAGATGCGAAGCAGTACAGTGTAAAGCCTCCCTTGTGTTAAGGGAGGTGTCACGTATTTCCGTGACGGAGGGATTGTAAAAGTTAAAGGAGAACACAAAATGACAACAGTAAGAGACATAGATAAAATTTTGACCGAAATATCCCCCAAGGAATTATCCGAAGGCTGGGACAACGACGGCGTTATGATTTGCCGGACACCCGATAAAGGTGTATGTAAAATTCTTGTTGCCCTTGATGCAACGGCAGATGCTATAGAATACGCGGCAAAGAATAAATTCGACCTTATTGTCACCCACCACCCCTTTATTTTCAAAAAGCTGTCGCGTATCACGGGCTTTGAGTATAAGAACCTTGAAGCACTTATAAAGAATGACGTTTCGGTGCTTTCTTATCATACAAGACTCGATTCTGCACAGGGCGGTGTAAATGATGTGCTTGCAAATACGCTTTGCCTTTGCGATATACGGGGCTTCGGCGGTGACAGAAACGATTTCGGAAGAGTCGGCACACTTTCAGAGGAAATGTCGGCAAAAGAATTTGCACTCTACCTAAAAGAAAAGCTTGGCTGTGATGTGAGATGTGCATTTAATGACGGAAAAACAATAAAGACTGTGGCAGTTCTCGGCGGCTCGGGCAAGGATTTCGTGTATGAGGCAATGATGTCGGGTGCAGACGCATATGTGACAAGCGAAATACCACATAATCTGTTTATAGATGCAAAGCTGCGCGATTTTGCCCTTTATGACTGCGGTCACTACTATACAGAAAACCCCGTTTGCGAAAAGATTAAGAAGCTTCTCTGTGATAAGTTTTCAGATGTTGAGGTTGAGATTTTTGACACAAAGAGTCCGTATGTGACTTATTAGAGTCAGCTGAAATCCGTTTTCGGCAAAATAACTTGACAGGCTTTTTTGCGTATGTTAGAATAATTATGCCAAACAAATTTAATAATGGAGTTAGAGTTTTTTAGAGGTACATTTGTACCCTTTTCTGCTTATAATCATTTTTGAATACGGTAAAAACGTATACTCCTTTAAATGATTATAGGGAATCCTCTAATTCTATTTAAATTTATTTGGCGACAAGTGGAGTTGCGTTTTTCGTGCGGCAGCTTCGGTTGTCGCACTTTTTGTTTGAATGTCAAAACAGGGGAAATTGACGGATAAATGAGTGGGATACCAAGGCCTCCGAAAAACAAAACTCGAAACAAAATTACTTTTAACAAGAAGAAAGGAAGGATTCTTATGAAAAAACCTCGTATATTTTTAGCTGCAGTAACCCTCACACTCCTTCTCTGCGGCATTTGCAACGCTCAGAACGTCAAGGTTAAAATCGCACCCTTTTACACTCAGATTGAAGATGTCAGCGTAGATAACAGATACGTGCAGTATCCTCTTATAACATATAAGGACATAACATATTTTCCTATGACATATAACCTTTGCTCAATGCTCGGACTTTCAACGGGCTTTGATTCAAAGGATGGTCTTTATATTACAAAACACCATTCAAGCGTGGGCGGCTCAAATCTTTTCGGAGGTGATGCCGTAAACTACTATAATACCGAATATAATGCGGTTATTCCTACATATCCCGTTTACCTTAACGGTATAAGAATTGATAACTCTAAGGAAGAATATCCCCTTATAAATTTCAGAGATATAACTTATTTCCCGATGACCTGGCGTTTTGCCTATGAGGAACTCAATTTTAATATCAAATGGTCGCAGGAGGACTATTCGTTCTACCTTGAAAGAAACAGCAGTCCGAGTCTTGCTTACGTCTATAAGTCAACAGGCGATTCTCTGTTTTTCGAGAATAAGGTTGATGTATATGATAAAAAAATCAACGAATACGGCGATTTTTCTTATCAGCTTATGTACTCTTATTGGAAATTCTATGAGTTGAATCTCACTAATGAAATGCTTGCAAGGCTTGACAGCCGGCAGTCGGGTGAAAAGGATGAATTTGACAGAGCCTTCGGCAGGGAAGAAGCACAGAAGCTTGACGTTGTTGCAAAGGAAAAAGGACTTTATCTCGGCGAAAAACTCATAATGGAGTGTAATACCGAAAATATGTCCGATATACAGGCTTTTGAATATAAAACAGGTGAAAACAGCTCAATAATTACGCTTGTTGTCTTTATGGGGCAGAATATGCCTCCGTACACCCAGCATAGCGAATATGTAATTGAGCGAATCGGAGATAGCTTTACAAAGCTTGATTGGGATGTGAACAACAATTTCAGCGGTATTTTTACGGACAATAACGGCGGACGCTTTATCTGCTCAAGCGGATATTCACCAATCGGTTCCGGAAGATGGTCAAATCCTTTCTCGGATATATATTATTACAAAACGGGAAGCGGTGTACTCGAAAGCTACGCCGAAAAATACTCGGATAAGATTAATTCAGCCGCGGCTATCGGTAAAGCAAACGGCAAGCTTTATGTGAAAGCCGTCAGATATGAAGCAAAAAAAGACAGTATGGGTATAATTGATTTCAATATTGCTCCCGTAAACAGCGGTTTTTATGAAATAGACCTTGAAAACGGACAAATGTCTAAGATTTATCCCTATATTGAAGGTGAAACCTTTATAGCCCCCAACGGTGCAGTATACTGCAGTACAGGCTACGCAAGAAAACAGAGACTTGTAAACTTAGTTACGGGAAAGATTATTCCCGTTGAATAAGACATTTGAAACACCCAAAAGCACCCCTTTACACAAGGGAACCATAGGGAAAAGCTAAAGGAGCATTTAATGAAGAAGCTTATAACTATATTAGGCCCGAACGGTGTTGGTAAAAGTACAACAGCGAAAACATTTGTTGAAACGTATGCAAATACTGCGTATGTTGATGCGGAATGGTGCCGTTATATGAATCCGTTCTCTTTTACGGAAGAAACAAAATGTGTTGTGATAGAGAATATTATTTGTTTATTGTATAATTATTTTTCCTGTAGCGAGATTGATACCGTGGTTTTTCCATATGGTTGGCATAAGGGAAGAAAGAAAATCTACGAAAGAATAATAGAGAAACTGAAGGGAAAAGGCATAGATTTTGATGAGCATATAATTGTCTTAAAATGCTCTGAAAGCGAAAATGTAAAACGTTCACTTGCTGATGGCAGAGATGCCGAGAGGATAAAAAGAGGAATAGAAAACACATTTGATTTTTATAATGGCTTTGAGTATCCGTATATTGATACAACAAGTATGACACCATCCGAAGTTGCAAAAACCATAAAGGGTTTGATACCGTAAAACAGCTCCCTTGTGTAAAGGGAGCTGTCACGAAGTGACTGAGGGATTGTAAAAAAGAAAGGAACTAAAAAATGAAACAGGGAATCACAAGAAGAGAAAGAGAAGTTACAGACATAAACGAAATCATCGGCATACTCGATAGGGCAAAGATTGTTCACGTGGGAATGGTTGATGAGGGAAAACCTTATATTGTTCCGATGAACTACGGCTATACAATGACTGACGGAAAGCTTTCCTTTTATCTTCACGGTGCAACAACAGGCAGAAAGCTTGACATTCTGAGAGTCAACCCAGAGGTGTTCGTTGAGGTTGATACCGATATTGTACCCTTTGAAGGTGAGTCGGCTTGCCAGTACGGCATTTGCTATTCATCCGTAATGGGTGCGGGTAAGGCAACAATAATCGAAGATATTGAAGGTAAAATCGACGGTCTTAAAAAGCTGATGAAGACGCAAACAGGCAAGGACTTTGAGTTTACCGATAAAATGGTCGGCGGTGTTACGGTTATCAGAATTGATGTGGATGAATACACCGCAAAGAAAAGACCTATGCCTAAGAGAGATTAATGTAGGGGGCGACCTTTGGTCGTCCGAATAAAAGAGAGGACAGATTGTGAAAAAGTATACTTTATTGCTCACGTTTCTTTTGACAGTTTTGATTGCCCTTAACGGCTGCACTGTTGCCATTATAAGCCAAGACGAAAACATACAGGAAGAAAAAGAAGCATTTGCTGTTGATGAAACACAAAATGAGGTTGAAAAAACTCCCGACGAAGTCGGAACTGCCGTGGATGTGCTTGTCAGCGATTCTCACAGCTTTGTTAACGAAACGGGAGAGGGTGAAATATTGGCTCCCGACGGCACAGTTCTTGCCACCTACGATTATGCTTACCCCGTTTTTGAATGTAACGAGGGTGATAATGCGGAATTTGTTTCGGCATTAAACGAGATGTTCAAAAATAATGCGCTGGAGATGTCAAGCGAGGCAGAACTTGCATATGAATTCTTATTTGAAGAGTATGAATATGCCGAGGAAAACAACTGGTCGTGGATTGGCCCCTTTGATGACAGATACGGTTATGAAATACATCTTGATGCCAAGGGAATACTTTCGGTTACCGAAACCTGGTACAGTTATACGGGCGGTGCCCACGGAAATGCCCGAAAAGAGTCGCATACCTTTGATGTGAAAGAAGGCAGAGAGCTTTCGCTTTCCGATTTGCTTTACGGTACGGATGCGGAAATAACACAGGCATTTACGAATGAGTTCCTGAAAATAAAGGAGGAATTCTTTGATGACCCCTCAAAGATTGTTCCCGTAGAATTTCCGACTGCAGAGTATTATGTGGATGCTGAAGGTGTGACGGCATATTTTCAGCAGTATCAGGTCGGCTCGTATGCATCGGGCTTTGTTTCTGCAACAATTTCCGACAAAGAAATGCTCAAGTACGATTTTTCCAATACACAAGAAAATTAGGAGATTTATATGCCATTTGATGCAGGCGTGATGGCGGCGGTTGTAAAGCAACTTCGTGACACCGTTATTGGCGCAAGAGTAGATAAAATATACCAGCCCGAGAGGGATGAAATAATACTGTCGGTAAGATGTGCAGGGGAAAGTAAAAAGCTCCTGCTTTCTGCCTGTGCGGGAAATTCCCGTGTCAGCTTCTGTAAGGCGGAGCGTGAAAACCCTATGCAGCCGCCTATGTTCTGTATGCTTCTCAGAAAGCATCTGTCGGGGGCGCATATTCTCAACGTACAGCAGATAGGCTTTGACAGAGCAGTTGAAATAAAGCTTTCAAGCACAGATGAAATGGGATATTCCAGCGTAAAATATCTTATCTGCGAAATTATGGGTACCTACAGTAATGTGATATTCCTCGACGAAAAAAGGAGAATTCTCGGTGTGCTTCATCCGATTTCCCTGTCAACCACCAATAAACGTCAGGTGCTTGTGGGCTTTGAATACGAAAATCCGCCGAAGCAGGAGGGCAAAACAGATGCCCTTGAGGTTGATAAAGATACCTTTATTGCAAAAATGCAAAACGATGCTTTGAACGGTAAGAACGGTGCTGCTGACAAGTATTTAATATCAAGCTACGCAGGACTTTCGCCGCTTACGGCAAGGGAAATTGTTTTTCGTGCAAGCAAACAGACAAATACGCCCCTTTGCGACTGCGATGCCGATAAGATGTGGTTCTACTTTGACTCAATCTACGGCGGTGTCAGAAACGGCAAGTTCAATCCCTGCCTTGTTACGGACACAAAGGGAAAGGTTGTGGACTTCTCTTTTTGCGAAATCAGACAGTACGGAGCAGGTGGTGTTGTAACGGGCTTTGATGATATAAGTGAGCTTTTGGATGCCTTTTACTGTGAACGTGATAAACAGGAGAGGGTAAAGCACAGAGGTCAGGATATACTTCGGCTTCTCACAAATGCTTCAAGCCGCATAACAAAGAAAACGGCACTTCAGCGGGAAAGTCTGCTTGAAAGTGCACAAAAGGAAGAATTCAAGCGCTTCGGCGATATAATCACGGCAAATATTTATCTGCTCAAAAAAGGACAGACGTCGGCAGAGCTTGTGGACTACTACGACGAAAATACGCCAACCGTCACCGTAAAGCTTGACGAAAGAATGACACCCGCACAGAATGCCCAGCACTATTATAAAAAGTATAATAAGGCAAAGTCGGCGCAGGTGATGTTAACACGTCAGATTGCAGAATCCGAAGCTGAACTGCGGTATATTGACACGGTTTTCGATTCACTCACAAAAGCCGATACCGAGGCAGACCTTGCGCAGATACGTGCAGAGCTTGCCGCCTCGGGCTACGGTAAAACCCTTGACAACCTGAGACGCAGTATGACAAGGACAAAGAAAGAGTACAAAAACGCTCTTAAAAAGGATTATAAGCCCTTGAAGTTTGTCACATCGGGTGGCTATGAGGTTCTTTGCGGTAAAAACAACCTGCAGAATGACTATATAACAACAGAGGTTGCATCAAAGGACGACTACTGGTTCCATATAAAGAATGCACCCGGCTCCCACGTAATTCTCAGAGGCGGTAAGGATGAACCGCAGGCAGAGGATTTTACCGAGGCGGCGATGATTGCGGCGTACTACAGCTCGCAAAAGGAGCTTCCTCAGGCTCCCGTTGACTATACAAGAGTCAGAAACGTAAAGAAGCCTTCGGGTTCAAAGCCGGGGTTTGTTATCTATGAAACAAACTATACCTGTTATGTCACGGCAGATGCCGAGAAGGTAGAGGCGTTAAAAGCAAAAAATTAATCTTTAGGGGTTGGCGTCCTCGACAACCCGTTATAGTCTTAATGTTACAAGCGGGACGTCCGGGAGGCCGTCCTCTACGATGGCAAAACAATCCGGGAGATAAAACGATGACAAAGAAACTGTTTCTTGCGGCATACCTGCTTTATGCCGAGGTGCTTAGAGAAAACGCCTATCTTTCAAGAACAATTGAAGTTCAGGATAATCAAAAGGTGATTGACACAGGTCTTTACGGCATCGTAAGACATCCTATATATATTTCTTCAATACTGCTGTTTGTGTCAATGCCCCTGATTCGTGGCTCGGTATATTCCTTTGTGATTTTTCTTGTATATCCCGTTGTAATCATAAAGAGAATAAAGTATGAAGAACAGCTTTAGGAAAAGGAGCTTTCGGGATATAAAGAGTATAAACAAAAAGTAAAATACAGACTTTTACCCTTTGTGTGGTAAAACAAAAATACATTTACGATTCAACAAATTTCAATTTCTTTGTTGTTCATTTTTTCCTTTTTTGATTGTAAAATAAAACTGCAAAACAAAAAAGGAGGTTCATAAAATGAACACAGACAAAATTTTAGCGGAATCCATAGCAAAGGACTACGCACCAAAGGACAATTCAAAGATAGTTGCTCTTAAAAAGCTTGATGCAAAGGCAAAGCTTCCCGCGACGGTATTTACCTATACCTTCGGTATAGTGTCATCCCTTGTTGCAGGTCTCGGTATGTGCCTTGCTATGCAGGTTTTGGGAAGCGGAACGGCAATGCTCGTACTCGGTATTGTTATCGGAATTATCGGTTTTGTGTGCTGCGGCATAAATTATCCGCTTTATAAGAGAATACTTGAAAAGGGAAAGTCAAAGTATGCTTACGAAATTGTAAAGCTTGCCCGTGAAATTGCGGATAAGTAAAGATTTTCATAAGAGGTGGTAATGTGAATAAGTCCCAAAGTAAATATTTCAATACCGCTGCAAAAATGAATCTTGCCCTCATTTCTCTTCTCAAGAACAAGCCGTTTGAATATATTACCGTCAGCGAGCTGTGTAAAACCGCAGGAGTAAACCGTTCAACATTTTACCTTCATTATGAAACAATAGGTGATTTGCTGGGCGAGACCACACGGTATCTACTTGACGGCTTTCGTACGTATTTTTCGGACGAAACGGTCAATATCTCGGATTGCAGTCTTGACGAACTGTTTTTTATATGCGAAAGGTATCTCACACCGTATTTGTCCTATGTCAAGGAGAATAAAGAGATTTTCTCTACAGTGCTTTCTCATATGGGTGTCTTTGAATTTGAAAAGGTGTATAACCGTTTGTTTGAGAATATTTTCAGCCCCATTCTCGAACGGTTTGACTATCTTGAAAACGATAAAAGATATGTAATGGCATATTATCTTAACGGCATAACCGCAATTGTCAATGAATGGCTGAAAAGCGGCTGTGACAAGCCTATAGATGAAGTGTCGGATATAATAAAGATTTGTATATACGGAAAGAAAGAGAGCGAGATTAAGTGAAAAAAACAATAAACGTCGCAATTGTCGGCAAGGGAGCAATGGGAAGAACACATTCAGCTTCTATTGCGATGCTGAAATACAGCTTCAAGGACTTACCCTTTGAGGTAAAGCTGCATACACTTGTAACAAGAAACGCAGAAACCGCAAGAGAGGATGCAGATGCCCTCGGCTTTGAAAACTATGCCCTCAGCTTTGAGGAAATGTTAGAAAACCCCGAAATAGACGTGGTTGATATCTGCACACCCAATAATCTCCACCTTGATGAAATAAAAAAGGCGGCACAAGCGGGTAAGCATATCCTTTGCGAAAAGCCTCTCGGTATCAGTAAAGCGGAAGCTGACGAAATACTGTCACTTATCGAGGGTAAAGATAAGTGCTACGGTATGGTTTTCAATAACAGACACCTGCCTTGTATTATGCGTGCAAAGCAGATAGTGGAAGAAGGACGGCTTGGACGTATTCTTTCATTCCGAAGCTGTTACCGTCATTCTTCGGGAACAGACCCCGAAAGATGTGCCGGCTGGAAGCAGAACAAGGATATCTGCGGTGCAGGTGTGCTGTTTGACCTCGGCTCTCACGTTATTGACCTTCTTTCCTGTGTTCTCGGCGATAAAGAGGAAAACAGAATTACACAGGTCAAGGCAGTTCCGCAAATCGGCTTTGAGACACGAAAGGGAGCTGACGGCAAAGAGTGGAAGACCAACGCAGAGGAAGCAATCTACGTTATCGCAACTCTCAAGTGCGGTGCTGTCGGAACTTTGGAAGCAACAAAAATCTGCGTAGGTGCAAACGACGATTTTACCCTTGAAATATTCGGAACAGACGGCTCTTTGAAGTTCGACCTTATGCAGCCAAATTTTCTTGAATTCTACGATAATAAGGCGGTCGGCACACCTGTCGGCGGATATAAGGGATATACAAGAATAGAGTGTGTAAACAGACTTTGTGATGTAATACCCGACAGCGTACTTCCGGGAATGCGTGCGCCCATAGGCTGGCTTCAGGGACACGTGAACAGTATGAGAAATTATTTTATGTGCGTATATGAAGGAAAAACACCCTCACCCTCATTTGCAGACGGTGCGTATGTGAACGGGGTTATGGATATGTGCTTAGGTAAATAATATGGGAGGCTATTTCCCGAAATGTCAGGGTGCGAAAGCATCCTGATTTTTTACCGCTTGCATCAATAAAAATACCGCTTACACAAAAATCGTTGAAAACAAAAAGGGTGCGTGATATCATATCTGTGAAAGGAGGAAACACAATGAATATTAAAGTTGTAGTTGACAAAGATAGGGAAGAAGAAATACTGATTTATGTTCATAAAAGTTCGGAGCTTGTCGATAAAATAGAAAGACTTGTCAATGGAGAAGAAAATATTATTGCAAGGCGTGACAGAGTATCCTATAACATCGAGCTTTCGGCTGTTGACTGCTTTACGTCGGATGACAATAAAGTTTTTGCCCGTGCGGGAAAAGAGATTTTTGGGGTGGATGAAAAACTCTACGAGCTTGAGGAATCCCTGCCCGAAAGCTTTATAAAAATCAACAAATCCTGTATTGCCAATATCGAGAAAATCAAGTCGTTTGATGCGACAATCACAGGAACACTTACCGTAAATTTCAAGAACGGATATCGCGACTATGTTTCAAGACGCAGACTAAAATACGTGAAAGAGAGGCTGATGAAAAAGTGAAAATGAATAAGTACGTAAAGGAATTTTTGCACAGAGGTCTTATGTTTTCGGGACTTGGATGTATAATTGCCGCTATAATTATGTCTTCGGAGCCGAGTCTTATGGACGGCGGAAAAGCTGTGTTCACAGCTGTTGTTTCCACATATTTTCTTGCTTTTGTTCACGCAGGCTCCACCGTGTTTCATACGGTTGAAAGCTGGTCGGCGGTAAAAAGTGCATTTTTTCAGCTGTTGACACTTTATGTTTCATACCTTGCCTGCTATCTTGTAAACTCCTGGCTGAGCTTCAATGTGGCGGTGGTGGGGATATTTACCCTTGTGTTTGTTGGCTTTTATGCAGTAGTGTGGCTGACTGTGTATATCTCAATAAAGACGGTAAGCAAAAAAATGAATAAGCAGCTTTAAAAGTAAAGGAGCCGTAAAGGCTCCTTTCATTTTGCTATTCTTTGTACTTCCCTTATAAATGAGTCAATATCTTCGCCTGAATTGAAATGAGAAATTGATGCTCTGACAGCACCCGTGTCAAAAGTTCCGAGCGTCTTGTGACAAAGGGGCGCACAGTGAAGACCTGCTCTTACGCAGATGCCTTTTTGCGAAAGAAGAAATGCGGCTTCTTCTGAGGCAAGACCTTTGACGTTGAATAGAACGGTAGAAACCTTGTTTGCACCCTTACCGTATATGGTGACGGTATCAATTTGCGACAGGGCAGAGGAAAGACGGGATTCAAGATATGAGCATTTTTCCCTTATATGTGAAAGTCCGACACCGGTAATATGCCTGATACCCTCGTGCAGTGCAATAATTCCCGGTACACCTGCCGTTCCCGATTCTAACCTTTCGGGCAAAGGCCCCGTCTGAACGGTTGATGCCGATTCAACACCGTTGCCGCCCTGAATAAGAGACCTTGGATTTTCGCCCGGAGAAAAAACGCAAAAGCCCGTTCCCATAATTCCGTAGAGGGACTTGTGTCCTGCAAAGCATACGGCAGAAAAATAAAAGGATGAGAGATCTATCGGTATAAGTCCTGCACACTGTGCCGCATCCAGTATCAGCTTTACACCACTGCTTCTGCAGATTTCACCAATCCTTTTGTATGGCAGAATTTTGCCTGTGACATTTGAACACATAGTAATTACCGCCATTTTTGTTTTCGGCGAGAGTGCCGACTCAAATGAGCTTGTAATTTCGTCATCGCTTCCCGACGCATCAAAGACTTTGACGGTTATACCTCTTTTACTCCGCGATAAATCCGATACGGGGCGAAGCACCGAGTTGTGCTCGAGATTTGATACGACAATTTCACTGTCATCTTCGCAAAGACCCCCTATTGCCATATTGAGAGCATAGGTTGTGTTGTAGGTGAATACGATGCTTTCGGGATGCCCAAAGCCAAAAAAAGAGCATATCGCTTCACGGCAGGAATAGACGGCTTTAAGTGAATACAAGGATAATTCGTGTCCGCTTCTGCCGGGATTTCCGCACCTTAAAAGGGCATCGCTCACGGCATTTATGACATTTTTGGGCTTTGGGTAGCTTGTGGCAGCGTTGTCAAGATAAATAAGACTCATTTGTAATCAAGGATGTCTACTATCCTTATTCCTTCGTTCTGAATAAGATTTATTGCCACATCGAGAATGTCGGCATTTACCGCAAGGGCATATCCGCATCCGCCGATGCTTGTGATACTTTTGAATTTTTCAAGCCTTGAATGAAATCCTTTGCTTTTTAAAAGCGACATTGCACGAAGAGCATAAGTGACAGAAGTGAAAATCAAGTATTTCGTATCCATTTGTAAAATCTTCCTTTCACTCAGAGTGGGAGATTCTTGAGACTTCTTACCTCTTGCCTTTTGCCTATTACCTGAAAAACAAATCTCCCGTTGTTATTGTATGAAGACGGCATTGTGCCTGCTAAAATTCATACAATCTTTTACGGGAGATTATTTGAGTATTCTGTGTTATTTATCTTTCAAAATAGGAGTTTACCACTTCTCTTTCGTCAAAGTGTGTTTTTACACCCTTGACATCGAGATATGTTTCCTGACCCTTTCCTGCAAGAAGTACGATATCTCCTTTACGGGACAGGTCAAGTGCCCTGTAGATAGCTTCTTTTCTGTCCTTGACGATTTCGTATTTGCCGTTTGTTTTGCCCATACCTACCAGAATATCGGCAATAATGTCGTCAAGCTCTTCAAAGCGGGAGTTGTCGGCGGTGATAATTGAAAGGTCTGCGTATTTTCCGCTGATTTCACCCATTTCATAGCGTCTAAGCTTTGAACGGTTTCCGCCACAGCCGAATACGCAGATGATTCTCTTGGGATTGTAAGCCTTTACGGCAGAAAACAGGCTCTCCATACTCATAGCATTGTGGGCATAGTCAATAATTACGGGAGCTTTAAGCCTTTCGTTTTCCACCGGCTCGATTCTTCCTATGACCTTTACATTTTTAAGTGCTCTTGAAATGGGCTCAAATCCGACGCCGAGTGTAAATGCACAGCTGATTGCACAAAGGGCATTGAACACTGAAAACTTTCCGGGAACACTTACTTCAACGGGATGCTTGCCGTCTTTTGCAATAAGGTCAAAGTGTGTTTTCATTCCACCGTCTATGTAGAATTTTTCGTCAATTGCCCCAAAATCCGCATCTTCTCTTTCACAGCCGTAGGTGACAACCTCAACATTATTTACCTTACATACATCGAGAATGTACTGACATTTATCGCTGTCGGCGTTGATAACCGCCTTTTTGCACATAGTAAAGAGCTTACTCTTGCAGTAGAGATAATCGTCAAAGTCGGTGTGCTCACCCTCGCCGATGTGGTCGGGTGAAATGTTTGTAAAGATGCCGACCTCAAATTCAATTCCGTACACTCTGTACATCATAAGCGCCTGTGAGGAAACCTCCATAACGATATGCGTCGCACCGAGAGATTGCATTTTTGCAAAGAGTGCGTGCAAATCACGGCTTTCGGGGGTTGAATGACTCATTTCAAGATAAAAGTTTTCAAAATATGCGCCTGTTGTGCCAATAATGCCGCAACGCATTCCTGCTTCATTGAGGATTTTGGAAATCATAAATGAAGTGCTGGTTTTTCCCTTTGTGCCGGTAAGACCGATAATTGTCATTTTGTCGCAGGCGTTGTCGTAAAAATGCTTTGCTGCTATAGCAAGGGCACGTCTTGCATTTTTTACAAGAAAGAAGCTTACCTCGGGGTATTCCTGCCTGTATTTTCTGTACTCCTTTGCATCCTCGCAGATAACGGCTGCGGCACCGAGCACAACTGCCTTGGGAATGTATAAATGACCGTCTGTTACCACTCCCTTGATTGCAACAAAAAGATATCCTTCCTTTACCTCTCTTGAGTCAAAGGTAATGCCCGAAATATCACCTGTAAAACCGTCGCAGGAAAGACCTGTAAGATTTGCATTTTCGGAGAGTACCTTTTCGGCAAATTCCTCTGAAAGTATTTCACATAATTTTTTTATTTTCATATGACGCCTCCAATATCAGACTGTATGAATAAGGCTCTTGTTGCCTTCGTCTATTGCTTTTGCCAGCAGCAGGGTTTCTTCCTTTGTGTTGTATTTTGAAAAGCTTATGCGCAGAGTTGAATCGGCTCTTTTGTTATCAAGCCCAAAGCTTGATAAAACTCTGTTGTCTGCATTTTTGGATGAGCACGCAGAGCCTGCCGAAACAAAAATGCCTTTTTCTGACAAGAATCTCAGCATTATTTCGCTTCTGATACCGGGAACGCTTATGCTGAGTATGTGAGATGCGAAGCTGTCCTCTGAATTTATAAGCACATAGGAACATATTTCAGAAAGATTTTTCCTTAGCTCTGTGTTTAACTCTTTTATTGTATGAAGCCTTTGTGATTTTTCATTCATATACTCTTCGACGGCACATCCGAAGGCTGCAATTCCCGCAAGATTTTCCGTACCCGAACGAAGACCGCCCTCTTGACCGCCGCCGAACAATCTGCAGGGGATACGCACACCTTTTTTTACAAATAGTCCGCCCACACCCTTTGGAGCGTGGATTTTATGACCGCTAATTGAGACAAGGTCCGCACCGAGCGCCGACAGGGAATAGGGAACCTTGCAAAAGCCCTGAACTGCGTCGGTGTGAAGAAGGGCTTCGGTTGCATTTCTCTTTCTTATTGAATCGAGTGTCTTTATATCGTAAATTGCGCCCGTTTCGTTGTTGACCAGCATACAGGAAATAAGCATTGTCTTTGCATCAATTGCCTTTTCTGCAAAACAAATGTCGAGTTTTCCGCCTTTTGTGGGAATTCTGCGGATTTCAACGCCCTTCTTTTCAAGCTCTATTGCACAGTGCTCTACACTTGGATGCTCCGAGTCCGAAATTACAATATTGTTTTTTCTTTTGCCGAGTACCTCGTATGCACCGAAGAAAACGGCGTTGTTTGCTTCCGTTCCGCAGGAGGTGAAAATAAGATTTCCGTCCTTCTGAGTATAGCCGAGTCCCGACATTGTAAGATTTCTTGCCTTTTTCAGTATATGCTCTGCCTCAAGACCCTTTGCGTGGGCAGATGACGGATTGCCGTAAAAGCCGGTCATAACATCAAATGCAGTCTTTGCGGCAGCATCGCTCACCTTGGTTGTTGCAGCGTTGTCAAAATATATTTCGCTCATAATCACTTTTCCTTATGATATCATTATCTTTTATTCTACATCAATAGGCGAAAAAATGCAATAGATAAACAAAACAAAAAAAGACGCAAGGCTTTTTGCCCTGCGTCTTGCCGTGAAAAGCTGAAATTATTTGTTGCCTTCGATAAATCTCATAATGATTGTAGCAGCCTCTGCTCTTGTTGCATTGTCCTGAGGATTTACAGTAGTTGCTGTCTTACCGTTGATAAGCTTTGTGTTAACAGCCCACTGCATTGCTTCGCCTGCCCAAGAGGAGATTTTTTCGTAGTCCTCGAATTCTCTGACTGCCATACCGCCCTGAGTCACATCATAGCCCTTAGCCATTGCGTATCTGTACATAATAGCAGCTATCTGTTCTCTTGTGATTGCATTGTTGGGAGCAAATTCCGTATCCGAAATACCGTTTACGATTTCGTTTTCGGCAGCCCAAATAATAGGTGCGCCGTACCAGTCGGAGTCCTTAACGTCGCTGAACTTGCTGTCGCTTGAAATTCTGGGAGAGCCTTCAACTCTGTAGAGAATTGTAACAAGCATAGCACGTGTAAGCTGGGTGGAGGGTGCGAATGTATCCTCTGTCATACCGTTTACAATACCGTTCTTGTTTACATATTCAACAGTATTATAGAACCAGTCGCTTTCCTTTACATCCTTGAAGGGGTTAACCCAAGCCTCTTGTTTTTCGGGAACCTTTTCCTCAGAGGAGGTACCTTCATCTTCGTCTTCTACCTTGCCGGAAGTGTTATTTGATGTATTGCCGGGCTTTGTACTTGTGCTGTTACCGGGCTTTGTGTCTTTACCGCTTTCGGAATCTTCTTTTTCGTCATTGTTTACTTCATCTGCGGGTTCATCGTCAAAAAGACCGCCAAGGTCGATTTCAACCTCCACCACTGCGGCATATGCATATACCGACAGACAGGAAACGAGCATCGCAACACATACTAAGATTGCTAAAATTTTTCTGTTCATTTGTTTCACCTCATATTTTTTGCAGCATCTGCCGCATACTTTATTTGTATTATACTACAGATTTCTTGCCATTTCAAGACTGCAGACACAATATTTTATAAAAATTTTCTGTTAACACAACAAAAACGTGTATATTTTAGTGCATAAACGTTAAAATTGTGTATATGCTTGAGTGATATTTGTGCAAAATGCATAATCATTTGCTGCTTGCTATGTCGAAATGACAAAAATTAAAAAATCCGATTATCAAGATTGACAAAGATTTGCTGATTTGGTATAATAGTAAAGACGGAAACCAATGAAAGGGTGGGGCGGATTGAGCAAGAGCTTTATAGTTACTTCGTTCAAAGGCGGAGTTGGGAAAACCACACTGTCGGCAAATCTTGCTATGAGCCTTGCCAGACGCGGACATAGAGTTGTGGCGGTGGACTGTGACCTTGAATCACGGTGTCTTGACATTGTGCTCGGTCTTGAAAACGCAACGCTTTTCAATCTCTGCGACTGCATTAAGGGTACCTGTACTGTAGATAATGCGATAGTCAAGGATACCCGATGTGAAAACCTTCATTTCATTTCTGCACCTGCATTTTATCCCGAACGCCACGAAATCGGTCAGACCGCCGATTCCTTTTCAAAAGAGGCAATAGGTAAGCTTGTAAAGGAGCTTACAAATCGGTTTGACTACGTGATATTTGACCTGCCTGCAAGACCTGATAATCTCTACCGTAACCTTGCACGGCTTGTTGATGCGGCGTTTGTGATATCGCTTCACACGGCGGCATCCATAAGGGCGGCTGAAAAAACGGCAATTGCCCTCAATGAGCTTACGGAGTACGGCAAGGATAACGTGACTGCGGGCGGACTTGATATCAGGCTGATTGTAAACGGCTTTAAGCCGAAGGATGCCAAGGACGGAGTGAATGTCGGTCTTTATGACATAGTTTCCAAAACAAAAATGCAACTCTGGGGCGTGGTTCCTTTCAGTATTTCAATGTCCAAGGGACAGGAAATGGGAAAGCTTGCCTATGAGCTTTACCGGGGTACAACTCCTTTCTGCAGGGCGGTTGAAAATATTGCCACCCGCTGTGAAGGGTACAAGGTTCCGTTGTTTGAGGGCGTGGACACCGGAGTAAAGAAAAAACAAGTCTTTTAAAACGCTGTGCGTTTTTAAATTAGGAATCAGGAATTAGTGCGGCGATATTTTACCGTCGGTTAATCGAATACAATAACTGGGAAAGGATTGATTGGTTTATATGGAAATAGCAATCATAGCATCGGACACAAAAAAAGAACTCATCGCGGAATTCTGTATTGCATATCAGGGTATTTTGTGTAAACACGAACTGTGCGCAACAGATGCCACGGGAAAGTATATTTCCGAAGCCACGGGTCTTAAGATAGAATGTCTTATGACGGGTATGCAGGGCGGTATTGAACAGATAGCGTCAAGAATTGCCTTCAATGAAATCGACCTTCTCCTCTTCTTCAGAAATACAATTGCCGCACCCGAATATAAGGAGGCAGAGCACAACATTTTAAGACTCTGCGATATATATAACGTGCCCTTTGCCACCAATATCGCAACGGCAGAAGCGCTTATCCTTGCACTTGACCAGGGTACGCTCGATTGGCGTGACCTTGTAAATCCCAAGGCGAAGAATAACAGAAGATAATGGAAACGGCTGCTTCGGCAGCCGTTTTTTGATTGTATAATGAAAACCACCAGCTAAGCTGGTGGTTCCATAAAGGCTTTTGCCGTT
>CAZTNR010000018.1:0-28864 GCA_964614955.1 uncultured Oscillospiraceae bacterium
GTCGGCAAGGTCGAACAGCAAAAAAGAATACAAGAAATGCGTAACAAAGACATGGAGCTTTTCAGGGCAGGCAAAAGTGCTGAACGTGTTGCTTTGACACGGCAAATGCACAAGGAATTTCCAAACGACCTTGAAATAATCTTTGATTTAATGTATGCCCTGCTTGCCGAAAACCAGGACAAAAACGCAGATGAAATAATTGAATGCGGAAAACGAATACTTGACGAATCAACAGACACCTCTTTGAGAGACGGTGCAATTCAGTGTCTGTGCTTCACCTACTATTATTCAAAAAAAGATTCGGAATCGGCAAAAAAATATGCAGAAATGGCAAGCAGCTTTAGTGTGTCTAAGGAAGAACTAATGTCCAGAGTCTTAGACGGCGACGAAGCTGTGAGATACTGCCAACGAAACATCCAGACGTTCGTTGAGATGATCGGTCAACACACACGTACCATGATACACAAAGGCGGATATACTCCCGAACAAAAAATCGAGGCATACAACTTTGTTCTTAGTTGTTACAAACTGCTGTATCCCGACGGAAATTGCGGATTTTATCATGTAAGATTCTCGGAGTTTTACGAATATCTTGCATATAACTATATGATGCTGGGGTTAGAACAACAGGCACTCGATTGTCTTGAAGAATCGGCAAAACACGCCATTAAATTTGATACTCTCAAAGACGGAATGTATACGGCTTTTATGGTAAACAAACTCGAAATGGCCCCTCTTGATGCAGTAAAAGATCATTTGGGAAACCAGTCGGGTTTGGTTGTTAAAGCACTTAAAAGTGAAGCATATGCAAAGCTACAGAATAACGCACAATATCAAAAGATAATTGATATGCTCACGCCCATTGCCACTTTTTAATTTTCAATTTAACATCAAGTGTTTACTTTTTCCTTTCTTTGTGTTAGAATAATTAAAACACTCCCCGAAAGGAACAACAGTATGAAAATAATCCTTCTCGACGCAAAAACACTCGGCGACGACATCCCCCTTACAGTCTTCTCGGACATGGGAGAATTTGTGTCCTACCCCAAGACAAGCCCCGACGAAGCAAAGGGCAGAATCACCGATGCCGACGTAATTGTCACAAATAAGGTAAAACTACGTTCTGACATCCTCTGCCACGCACCCAATTTAAAGCTTATATGCGTAACCGCCACAGGCTACGACAATGTTGACATAGACTACTGCAAAGAAAACGGTGTTGCCGTCTGCAACGTAAAGGGATACTCGACAGAATGTGTCGCACAGCTTACAATTTCTATGGCACTTTCCCTTACAAACCACCTTCGTGAATTTGACGACTACGTAAAAAGCGGCGAGTATTCAAAAAGCGGTATTCAAAACAAGCTCACACCTACCTTTAACGAAGTTTACGGCAAAACCTGGGGCATCGTGGGTCTTGGCAACATAGGCAAAAGAGTTGCGGACATCGCAAAGGTTATGGGATGTAAGGTTCTGGCATATAAAAGAACACCCGTAGAAAACTACGAGTGTGTTGACCTTGAAGCATTGATGAAAAAGTCCGACATCATTTCGGTGCATATTCCTTCAAGCCCAGAAACGGTGGGACTCATCAGCCGTGAAATGTTGGCACTCACCAAGGAAAGGGCAATTCTCATAAACGTAGCACGCGGAAACATCCTTGATGAAGAAGCGGTTGCCGATGCTATACTTGATGGCTCACTTTACGGCTTTGGCTGTGATGTGTATTCCACAGAGCCCTTCCCCGAAAATCACCCGTATTCCAGGCTTTCAAAGTGCGACAATGTAATCCTCACACCGCATATGGCGTGGGGCGGATATGAAACAAGAGTAAGACTTGTGGATGAGGTTGCAGAGAATATAAGGGCATTTTATAAGGACGAAAAGAGAAACAGGGTGGTATAACCGTGAAAAAACTTGACAAAGTAGGAAAGATAACAAATATCATTCTGATTTTTGTTTACTGTCCTCTGATGCTTTTTGGTTTTCTCGCGGGTTTTATGACAGGAGAATCAATTCTTGACCTTGCGAACCCCTCTGTTCTTCAAAAAATCTTTTTTGTTTATATTCCGAGCATTCTCTCTTTGCTTGGATCGGTTGTTGTAATTGCAAGTATGCTCTTTTCGGTACGACTCAGAAACACAGGAAAGAGTGTTCCGAGTTTTATTATTCAATTTATACCGTTGATTTATTATGCGTTGTTTTTGTTGCTGATATCTTTCGTTTGATATTGCAAACACTGAAGGCTTCCCCTTTCAGGGGGATCTGTCAGCTTTGCTGACTGAGGAGGTTTTAGTAGCTGAAGTTATTGCCGACAGTTGCTTTGCCTTTTCCTCCTCATCCGTCACTTCGTGACACCTTCCCCAAAGAACGGGGAAGGCATTATAACAATGTGCAAAAAGAGAGCCTCGACCTTTAGGCTGGGCTCTCTTTGCGTCAATCCTCGAAAGGATCCTTGCCGTTGCAGTAACCACACTCCTTTGCCGTATTTCCGGGGTCTTTTCTTGTGCCCTTACAAACGGGACAAAAAATATCGCCGATGCCTCTGCATTCCTTGCACTTAGCCATTTCCATTCCTCCTTTATGTTAAAATATATTCTCACTTTGTACTGCAAAGTGTTAAATCTCATCAAATTCGGGACAAGCAGGCTTATTGGGATTCACCTTCTTGTCGTAAACCTCGCAATAACAGCCGTCACCGCAATGCTTGCAATCAGCACAGGTTTCTCTGCTCGTTTTCTTACCTCCCTTCCTTGAGCTTTACGGTTATATTCTTCCATATAATTTTTTGCTTTTTTAAGGGGTAAAAAACCACAAACAAAAATGCCCGACAGAATTCACTCTGTCGGGCATTTATTCATTTAAAACATGGGAAAATCATCGTTTGACTTGTTATCATCACCGTTGCCGTTCTCAACCACATTCACTTCAACCTTGTAGCCGAGAATCTTGCTTGCGCAGTCAACAATCGTCTGCTTCATTCCGGAATCCGATTCCATCATAAAAATCGCCATAGAGCTTGCCTTGATTGTCACCACATCGCCGTCGAGATACCCTCTTGAATCATTTAGCACGGAAAAGAGAATCATATTCTGCGCCTTTATTTCCTCCAGGACATCACCGTAGGCAATCATCTCGGAAAGATTTTCGTCTTCAGCCTTTGGTTTGGGAGTGTCACTTCCGAGGGGTTTGGGAAGCTCGGGTTCGGCGAAAGCGGGCGGTGCTTCTGTCGGCGCAGGCACTTCATCATAATCAAAAGGCGGTGCATCGTCAAACGGCGGTGCTTCCTCCTTTACAGAAGGCTTTGGAGCCCCATCTTTTTTTGCGGGTGCAGGCACCGGTGCTGAAGCAGGCGCGCTTCTCGGTGCAGCTTCAAGTGCAGAAACACGCTCTAAGATTGCCTCGGGACTTGTTGAAAGCCTGCTGTCGCAAAGGCGCATAGCCATAATTTCAAGCACGGTTCTTCTGGACAGTCCCGTTCTTGCAAGTCTCGATACGGTTTCTTCAACAACCTCCGTGCAGTACAGAAGCCTTTCGGGAGTGAATTTGTCCTCCGCATTTCTGAGGGTTTCAATCACGTCACTTGTTTCGTCAACAAGAGCCGAAACGCTGGAGGATGCACTCTTCATTATAAGAAGATTTCTGAGCATATTGCCAAGCTCCGAGCATAGCACCGATGGATCCTTACTTGAATTATAGGAGTCGGCAACCGTTTCAAGAGCAGCCGAAGTATTTCTGTCGGCAATGCTTGTGAGAAGCTTAAGCACAAGCTCGTTGCCCACAACGCCGAGACTCTTTTCGGCAATTTCACGTGTTATATTCTTGCCGCCGACAAAAAGCTCCAGCATAGAAAGTGCATCACGCATAGCACCCGTTGCAAGTCTTGCAATAAGCTTTAAGGCATCCTTTTCGATGCCGATATTTTCCTTTTCGGATATGAATTCGAGACGCTTTGTAATGTCCTCGGCATTTATTCTGTGAAAATCAAATCTCTTGCATCTTGAAAGAATTGTAGCAGGAATTTTATGGGATTCGGTGGTTGCCAGAATAAACATAATGTGGCTCGGCGGCTCTTCAAGGGTTTTGAGCAGTGCATTGAAGGCGCCGGGTGACAGCATATGAACCTCGTCTACAATGTAGACTCTGCGTTTCATTTCAATAGGCAAAAAGCTGATTTTGTCCTGAAGCTCTCTTATGTTGTCAACACCGTTGTTGGAAGCGGCGTCCATTTCCACAATGTCAAAGGAATTTTCAAAGGCACGGCAGCTTTCACATTCACCGCAAGGGTCGCCGTCAACGGGGTGAAGACAGTTTGCCGCCTTTGCAAGAATCTTTGCGCAGGTCGTCTTGCCCGTACCTCTTGAGCCGCAGAAAAGATATGCGTGGGAAACCGAGTCCTGCATTACCTCGCTTCGAAGCACCTTTGTTATATGATCCTGACCCACAACATCAGCAAAAAATGCAGGTCTGTATTTTCTGTATAAAGCTATATACTGTGACATCAGCTTTTCATTCCTTTAATAAAAAATCTTATTGAGATAAAGTCCGCTTGCAGGTGCCGTATCCCCTGCATATTTTCTGTCGCACTTTTCTATTATATCCTTAAGCGTTCCTTCGGACGCACCGCGTCTTGAAAGGTCAATATATGTGCCTACCATAATTCTCACCATATTATAGAGAAATCCGTCGGCACAGATGGAAATTATTATGAGTCCGTCCTGCTTATCCACACTGAAATATTTCACCGTTCTTACGGTATTATCTTCATTCTTTGAGCCTTTTGTCATAAATGAGCGGAAATCGTGTGTTCCCGCAAATTCTTTTTCGGCAAAACGCATTTTTTCTATATCTATTTCCATAGGATAGAACATAGCCTTATCCTTATAAAAGGGGTTTGCATAACGGTCGTTCCAGATTTTATAGATATATTCCTTACCTGTACAGGAGTATCTTGCGTGAAAGTCGGCATCCTTTATCTCTGCACCCTTCACTGCGATTCCGCTGTCGCGAAGATGGGCGTTAAGTGCCGCTGTCAGTCTTTCGGGCGGTATATTTACATTTTCTTTCAGTATGTGGCAGACATAATTATTGGCGTGAACACCCGCGTCTGTTCTCGACACCCCCGTAACATCCGGTCTGAAGCCAAGCACCTTTTCAAGACCGTCCTGAAGCGTCCCCTGCACACTTCTTACATTGTTCTGTACCTGCCAGCCGTGAAAATGCGTGCCGTCATACATTATATTCAAGGCTATCTTTTCACCAAAGCCTCTGTTTTCTTCCTGTGTCATATTACTCCCTCGGCATAAAATCTTGTAAGAATAATCGCACCGCAGAACACGACAAATGCAAGCAGCATAAGAAAATCCCCTGCCGTCGCCTTCATAATCTTCATTCTTGTTCTGCCGTCGCCGCCGTGGTAAAGACGGCATTCCATCGCCCCTGCAAGCTCATCCGCACGTCTGAAGGCAGACACAAACAGAGGAATAAGAATAGGCACAAGAGCCTTTGCACGTCTGAGTAGATTTCCACTTTCAAAATCAGCGCCTCTTGCCTTCTGGGCATTAATGATTTTACCCGTTTCTTCGATAAGGGTCGGGATAAAACGAAGAGCAATTGTCATCATCATCGAAAACTCGTGCACCGGAAGCCCGATTTTCTTTAAAGGTGAAAGAAGTCTTTCTATTGCATCGGTAAGAGCAACGGGCGCCGTTGTATATGTCAGAAGCACAAAGGTGCTGATAATAAGACATATAATTCTCAGAGCCATAAGAAAAGCATATTTTATGCCCTCGGGGTAAATCTTAATTATCCACACCTCAAGAAGCGGCTTTTCTCCCGTTGTCCACAAAACATTTGCAACAATTGTAAATGCGAGTATAAACATAACGGGCTTTACGCTCTTCAGAATTGTGCCGATGTTAAGTCTTGACAAAAGCACAATTGCAACGGTTGACACAGCTATTGCCGCGAATGCCGCATAGGAGTCGGCACAGAAAAGAGCCACTATATATAAAATTATGCAGATTATCTTGAATCTCGGGTCAAGTCTGTGGATGATTGAATCACCCGGAAAGTACTGACCGAGGGTCATTTCAGACAGCATAAAAGCATCCTTTCGCAATAATATTACAAAGTTATACAGATATATTGTACCATATAATTTTGAACACTTCCACTATTTTTGTATTTTTATTAGAAATTGCATTATTCTTTCAAAAAACTCTTTTCTTTTTACAATTTCTATGATATACTTATATATTAGATAGGTATATAATAGAAAAGGAATGGTTTCATATGGCAAGTTTAAGATATATAACCCGTGGCACCTGTTCAAGAGCAATAAACATCGAGGTCGAAGACGGTATAGTCAAGAGCGTTGAATTTGAGGGCGGCTGCAACGGAAACACCAAAGGAGTCGCTTCTCTTGTAGAGGGTATGGAGGTTGACATCGCAATCAGCAAGCTCTCAGGCATTACCTGCGGATTCAAGGGTACAAGCTGTCCCGACCAGCTGGCAAAGGCACTCACTCAGCTTCAGGAACAGGAATAAATATCATCTTAATAAACGTTTAAAGGAGACTTGATTATGGACTTTTTACAGCAGTATGAAAAGTGGCTCGGCTTTGACGGGCTCGAAACAGAACTCCGCAACGAACTTTTGGCAATAAAAAACGATGAAAAAGAAATCAAAGAGCGTTTTTACGCACCTTTGTCCTTCGGCACAGCAGGTCTCAGAGGTATCATCAGAGCCGGCATTAACGGTATGAACATCTACACCGTAGCCCAGGCAACACAGGGTCTCGCTGTTCTTGTAAACAAGGAAAACAGAGCTTCAGACGGTGTTATTATCGCCAGCGACACAAGAATCAAATCCGACGAATTCGTAAGAGTTTGTGCAGAGGTTCTTGCGGCAAACGGCATTAAGACATTTGTATTTGATGCACCCCGTCCTACACCCGAGCTTTCCTATGCTCTTCGTGAAATGAAGGCTGCGGCAGGTATCAACATCACCGCTTCCCACAACCCTAAAGTTTACAACGGCTACAAGGCATACTGGTCTGACGGTGCGCAGATAAGCCCCGAGCAGGCAGTTATTGTATCCGATGCGATAAATTCCGTTGACATCTTTACCGGTGTAAAGCGTATGGACTTTGACGAAGGCGTAAAGGCAGGGCTTATCAACATCATCGGAGAAGAAATCGACGAAAAGTATATAAAGGTTGTTCTCGAGCACAGAATCAACCCCGATGCGGTTCCAGCAGTGGCAGACGACTTCAAGGTTGTTTACACACCCTTCCACGGAACAGGTGCAGTACTTGTTCCCGAAGTGCTTAAAAGAGCAGGTCTCAAGCACCTCTTTACTGTTGCAGAGCAGATGATTCCCGACGGCAATTTCCCAACCGTAAAGAGCCCCAATCCCGAGGACAAGGAAGGCTTTGCAACGGGTATTGAAATTGCAAAGAGAGAAGGCTGTGACCTTATCGTGGGTACCGACCCCGATGCCGACAGAGTCGGTGTTATCCTCAGAACAGGTGACGGAGAATTTATCCCCCTTACAGGAAATCAGATAGGCGTTATGCTTATTTCCTACATCATCGAGGCAAGAAAGCTTACAGGAAATCTCCCTGAAAACGCCTGCGTAATAAAGTCTATAGTAAGTACACCTCTTGCAGATGCAGTATGCAAGGCTAACGGTGTAACACTTATGGAGGTTCTCACAGGCTTCAAGTTCATCGGTGAAAAGATGACTGAGTTTGAAGAAACAAAAGAATATACCTACATCTTCGGCTTTGAAGAAAGCTACGGCTACCTCTGCGGCGGCTATGCAAGAGACAAGGATGCCGTATCTGCCTCTATGCTTATAGTTGAAATGGCGGCATTCTATGCAAAACAAGGCAAGACACTCTACGACGTACTCTGCGGCATCTTTGAAAAGTACGGCTACTACGTTGAAGGTGTTCAGAACCTTGCATTCCCCGGTGTTGACGGTGCTGACAAGATGAAGGCGCTTATGCAGAGTCTTCGTGACAATGCCCCCGCAGTTATCGGCGGCAAGAAGGTTATCTCCTTCTCCGACTACAAGGCATCCGTAAAGAAGAATTCAGACGGTACAGAAGAGAAAATACAGCTTCCCAAGTCCGACGTACTTCTCTTTATAACAGAATGCGGCGACAAGATTTTTGTACGTCCCTCGGGTACAGAGCCCAAGGTTAAGCTTTACTATCTTGCGAACGACAAGACAAAGGAAGCGGTTGACAAGAAAATTGCGGCATACACAGAAGATATGACCAAGCTTATGGCATAATTACAGCTAATACACTTTGAAAGGATATACAGCAAAATGGCAGAAAAGAAACAAGTCGAACAGATTACATCGAGAGACGTGGACTTTGCACAGTGGTACACAGACATTGTAAAGAACGCAGATCTCGTTGACTACTCAAGCGTAAAGGGATGTATGATTATCCGTCCCTACGGCTATGCTATCTGGGAAAACATCCAGAGCATTATGGACAGAAGATTCAAGGAGACGGGACATCAGAACGTATATATGCCTATGTTCATTCCCGAATCACTTCTCAACAAGGAAAAGGAACACGTTGAAGGCTTTGCGCCCGAGGTTGCCTGGGTAACACACGGCGGCAGCGAGCCCCTCACGGAACGTCTCTGCGTTCGTCCTACCTCCGAAACACTCTTCTGCGAGCACTTCGCAAAGATTATCAATTCCTACCGCGACCTTCCCGTGCTCTACAACCAGTGGTGCAGTGTTGTCCGTTGGGAAAAGACAACACGTCCTTTCCTCAGAACAAGAGAGTTCCTCTGGCAGGAAGGTCACACGATGCACGCAACCGCAGAAGATGCAAGAGCTGAAACACTTCAGATGCTGAACATATACGCAGACGTTTGCGAGCACGATCTTGCCATGCCCGTAGTTAAGGGCCCCAAGACTCCCTCAGACAAGTTTGCAGGTGCTGAGGACACATACGCAATCGAGGCTCTTATGCACGACGGCAAGGCACTTCAGGCAGGAACCTCGCACTATTTCGGCGACGGTTTTGCAAAGGCATTTGACATCACATACAAGTCCAAGGACAATGTAGACGTATATCCTCACCAGACATCCTGGGGTACAACAACAAGACTTATCGGTGCCATCATTATGACACACGGCGACGACAACGGTCTTGTACTTCCCCCTGCAGTAGCTCCCATTCAGGTAGTAATCGTTCCTGTTGCACAGCACAAGGAAGGTGTACTTGACAGAGCATACGCACTCTACAACGAGCTTAAAGACGCAGGTCTCAGAGTTCACATAGACGACTCTGACAACAGCCCCGGCTGGAAGTTCGCTCAGTACGAAATGAAGGGTGTTCCCGTAAGAATTGAACTCGGTCCCAGAGACATTGAAGCAGGCAAGTGTGTAATCGGCACACGTCACAACCTTGAAAAGTGTGATGCTTCTCTCGAAGGAATTGTTGAAACAGCAAAGGAAAAACTTGAAGAAGTAAGACAGGGTCTTTACAACATAGCAATTGAAAACCGCAAGAAGCACACCTACGACTGCACAACCCTCGACGAAATCAACAAGGCACTTGAGGTAAACGGCGACGGTTTTGTCAGAGCTATGTGGTGCGGCGAAGAAGAATGCGAAGACGGCGTAAAGGCTACAACAGGCGTTGGCTCCAGATGCATTCCCTTTGACCAGGAAGTTCTCTCTGACAAATGTGTATGCTGCGGCAAGCCTGCCAAAAAGCTCGTATACTGGGGCAAAGCTTATTAGCGGGGAGCCCCCGCCGGCATTTCACGGATATTCCTCGTGATTAGCAAGTCAGGGAAAGGTAAAAGAACAATTTTAACATTCACAAAGCAAATCGCTGATGTCACAAAACGGCATCAGCGATTTTTTATATGCAAAAGTTAAACCCCAAGGCTTTCACCTTGGGGTTTCGAGATTCGATTATTCGAATGTGACTGAAACGATTGAGAAGTCAAACATTGCATTGAAGGGGTCAAAACGAAGATTTGTTATGGAGCCCTTCCAAGCAGCGTTGCTATCCATCTTGAATTCAATCTTGATGTTGCCTTCTGCATCAGCCTTAGGAAGAGTTACTCTTACGGAGTTTGCTTCGCTGAGCTGAATTGTATCGGACCAGAAGAACATCTGAGCCTGACCGGTGACAGCCGATTCAGATCTGATAACAACCGTTACCTTCTTATAAGTATCAGCATCAACTGTGCCGCCAAGGAGATTCTGGAGACCGTTTACAACAGGGTCTGCCTTTGCAGGAACTGCATAAGCACCGCCGTTCTTTTCGGTCCATTCCTTTTCTACACAGTTACCGATTGTAAGGGTGTTCATTACAGCATTTGAATCAAAAATCTTGATATTGCTGTTCTTTTCATCTTCTGTTACAACTCTGAGTCTGGAATCCACGAGAGCTACTCTGTTGATAATAGCAGAGAGTTCGCTTCTCTTGATGTTTTCAGAGGGCTTGAAGTTATACTTATCATCAACACCTGTGATAACACCTGCGTTGTAGAGTCTCTGGATAGCACCAAAGCTTGCGCTTGATGCAGGAACATCGGGAATTGTAAGGAAGAGGTTCTTCTGAGTATACCAGCTTGCAGGAAGTGCACGAACAAACATCAGAGCAACCTGTTCTCTTGTAGCGAGAGCTGTGTAATCACTGTACTGACCGCTTGTGATAATAGCCTTCTTAATTGCATATTCAACGTAAGGCTGATACCAGTTGTTGCCTGTACCCTGAGCAATTGTCTGACCGTTATAGATTGCGTTCATTCTTGCTGCAACCGTGATAGCTTCTGCGAGAGTTACTGTTCCGTCGGGAACGAACATTGTATCGCTCTTACCGTTCATAAGTCCGAGTCTGAAGGACTTTTCAACGTCACCGTAGAACCAGTTGGAGCTCTTCACGTCTACGAATCTTCCGTCGTAAGTCTTAGTAAGCGGGAACTTGGAAGATGTAGAAGGTGTGGAAGGTGTTGTAGTGCCGGGCTGTGTGCTGGGAGCAGCATCATCAGCGGGACGATTAAGATTATCAACCTTCTTATCGGAAGGAGTCTTGCTTGTGGAAGAACTGTGTTCTGTGATTGTGCCTCCGTCGAGAGTAGGATATACAACATTAACTGTCGAAGAAACCTTGCCGCCTACAACTGTTGTAACTGTAGGTCTGGGCTTAACAACATCGCCTGCATCATCTTCAAAGCTTACGGAGAGTTCCTCTGTTGTGAATGCAACAGTATCAACTGTAAGTGAGTTAATAATACCTGTAGGCAATGCAAGCTTTACATCTGTTACTGTACCTTCGAAGCCTTCTTTGGAAAGGTCAACAATAATTGTTTCTTCGCCTTCAAGACCGTCTTCCTTGATAACAACCTCGTGAGGAGTGCCGTCTTCATCTGTAAAGATAAGAACTGTTTCGCCGTTTTCGATAGAAGCATAGTCTGCAGTTACCTTAACAACGATTGTCTGGTTGTCGCCTACTTCAAGAGTTTCAGCAACTTCAATTACGGGAGCTGTTACTTCTTCGGAAGTAATTGTTACGGAGCCGTTATCGTTTGCTGTTACTTCTGCACCGTCTGCTACAACAGTCTCTTCGTTGAGATCTGCTGCAGGAGTCCAGATTGCATAGAGAATAACATCATCTGTTACAACGAACTTATTCTTATAAAGCTTTGTGTAATCCTCTGTCTTCTTAGCCCAACCAAGGAATTCGTAGCCTTCTCTTGTGGGATCTTCGGGAAGAGCAATATTACCTGTCTTATAAGTTTCCTTAAAGGAAGTAACTTCGCCGCCGTAGAGAGGAATGAGACCGCCGTTACCGTCAAACTTAACTGATCTTTCGGAAGAAAGAAGTCTGATATAGTCAATCTGTATACCGCCGTCGGGACCTGCCTGAGGAAGGTCAACTCTGATACGTTCTACAACGGGATACTTATTCCAGTTTGCGTGATTCGAGAGGTCATAATTTACTACTTGGAATTCGCCGGGAGCATTTGCGCTCTTAAGAGTCTGGTCGATTGAATTGGTATTAGCCGATTCATTCCAATCAGAAAGTACTGAGCCGTTCTCTGTGCTTGAACGCAAGTAATACTTCAGCTGAGAATCAACAGGAAGTGAAATTCTGATTTCAATTGCCTGATGCTTGGAGGTTTCGATACCAAGGGTGTTAAGTCCGTTCTTTTCAAGAACGATCTGAGCACTTGCAGCTGATCCGCCGCCGTCATTGGGACCGTAGGTAGCAATACCGTTGCTGTAGGACACAGATCTGTATGTAGGATTAAGCGCTGTGGAACTGTCATCGAAGGACCATTCGTAGCCTGCACCCCACTTAGCATAGAGTGTTGTGGGCTCTGTAATGTTGAAGCTCTTATCGGGTTCAAGTGCATCTTCATCTACAGACCAGCCGAGGAAGAAGAAGCCGTCACGCTTGATGTCGTATGTTTCGGGAGTAAAGTTGCCGAATACATATACTGATTCGGGAATACCCTGAACATCTTCGTGTGTGTTCTTATCAAACTTAACTTCTACAGGAGTACCCTGGTTTGTAATCTTAACCTCGTGTGTTGCAGAAACGGTAGGATCATAAACAGATGTTGCTGTTACAACTACTGTACCGTTTACGAGAGGATATACTCTGCCGTTTTCGGAAATCTTAGCTACAGATGTATCGCTTATGGACCATACTACATCTGTTACAGGGAGCTTAGAGCCGTCAAGGGCAACAGTCTTTGCTGTAAGATCAAGGTATCTGCCTCTTGAAGCAATTGCACTCTTGCCGGAGATGACAACCTTAACATCCTTGAGAGCACTTGTTGCTTCAAAGTCATAGTATGCTGTGAAGGTATCGTCGCCGTTATTTACAACTTCAGCTGTCTTACCGTTGATTGCAGCTTCTGCTTCTGTTGCAAAGTAGCCTGCTGCAGGTTTAAATGTAACTGCTACGGAATATTCAGTTTCAGCTTCAAATACTTCAGCTGCAGGAGTCCACTCAATACCTGTTACAACAAATTCGTCATTTACGGATACGTTGTCAGCAATATCGGGAGTTCCCCATACTTCAGGAGCTGCAAGTTCAATTGCCGCAGCCGCATCAACCTCTTCATTAGCAACGAGCTTGATAAGACCTACGCCCCAGTTGGGATATCCCTTATAAGGTTCAAGGCAGAGACTTGCAATGCTGCCGTTCCATTCAGCTGCAGACGTCATATCGTATGTGTACTTCTTGAACGATTTACCGGCGATCATTACATCCTCAACATCCACTATAGTTCCTACGTTTGTAGCAGCAAAATCGCTGGGTGTCTGCATTGTAGAGAACTTAAGAACGGGTTCAAGCACCGATGTGAAGCGGTTATCATACTTAACGCCGCCGTGAGTAGATGCAAGAGAAGCGCTATAGTACACTTCAACAAAGCTGAAGTCCTTACCGCTGATATTCATAGCGGGAGTTGTAAGAGACGAAGTAGAGGGATTTCCGGCATCTTCGAATTCTTCGGGGCAAACCACCGCAAGACCGTTTTCGAATACAAGATTCTGTGCCTTGGCAGTTGTACCGATTGTATGATAGTAGTTACTGTAATCAAATTCTACAAGATCTTCAAATACTGCATAGTATGTTGCAGGACCGTCTATAACAATCTTTTCAGCAACTTCGTTCTTTTCAGCACCGTCTACAGCAGACCAGCCGATCCATCTCTTTCCTGCAGGAACACTTGTGGGCATATACTTGCCGATTTCGAACGTGTCGCCTTCAAAGATGGTTCTTGTTTCAGCAACATTTACGCCGCTGTCATTCTTGCCGTAGAGTGTAATATCATAAGCTGTGGAGTTTTCGAGAACACCTGTTGCAGGGAATTTATACTTTAATGTGAGCTCGCCTGTTGTAGCGTTATATGTGAAATCTGTAGTATCTTTACCGTTTACCTTTGCAGTTGTAGGAGCATCGGATACAAAGTAGCCGGGTGCGCCCTTAACAGTTACACATACTGTATATACTGTTTCGCCGCCAAAGTAGTAATCGTGGAGAAGACCACCTTCCCAGCTTACGTTTGTTACAACGTACTTGGATTCGTCCTTTGAAACTGCATCTGTATCAGCAACAGCCTTTGCTACAGGAACATCAATGCCGGATACTTCAACAGTGTTTGTTTCGTAATCAACTGCTCTGATGTAGTCGATTGACATTACAGCGTTGAGGTGATCCATAGAGGCACCGTTGTCAATCGGGTCGAAACGGATAGATTTGATTTGACCATCCATCCAGCCACTCTTGCCGGACATATCAATTACGATATCTGTGTAGCCTTCGGGACCGACAGCTACCTTTGTTGATACTGAGTTTGCTTCGCTGTAGCCGCTTACAAGGTCAGATGTGAAGTAAACCTTATGACTTGCCAGAGAAGACATAGTAGATGTCATTCTTACAACAAGCTTGGGATAGTCGCTACCCTTGAAGAGATACGAGCCGTCCTTGTTGCTGATGTTAATAATTGTATCTAAGCTGTTATAAGAGGAAATCTTAGGCTGGAATGTAAGTACACCGTTTTCTGTGTCAACTGTCCAGTATTCAACGGTACCCACTGTAAGACTCTTGTCGCTGTTTTCGTTTTCGTCCAAGAATTCGTAGTGTAAACCGCCACGTACCCAAAGTGCATAGAAGGTTGTATTTTCTGTGATAACAGTCTTAGCCACGGAAGCTGTGTCCGTAGGAGACTTAACCCAACCTGCAAATTCAAAGCCGGGACGAACAGGAGCTGATTTAGGAAGAACGTATTCGCCCTTAATGTTCGCGTCTGCAGGCATATTTGTTACATTGGATTTAGTGTTTGAATCAAATGTTACCAAATAGGATGAAATCTGGTTTGTGATTGTAACAGTTGCTTCTGCAGTTACAAGAGGATTGTAATCAGCAGTTGCCTTAACTACAACTTCACCGTCGTAGACAGCTGTAACAACGCCGTTTTCGTCGATTGTTGCGCTATTGCCTTCAGGACCGTTGGAAACGATTTCCCATTTAACTGTGTTAACCTCTACTTCAGGAGTAAATACAGGAACAAGCTGAACTGTACCGTCTGCTACGTCGATAACTGCATCTTCTACCGAAAGTTCAAAGTCAACAAGTACATTTGTTGCGGGGAATGTCTTCGTGATTGTGAGGTTGCCGTCTGCACCGATAACAGCTCCGTCAACAGCAGCACCGTCGATTGTTGCTTCCTCGAGAACAATCTTGTTACCTACTACAGGCTTAATAACGATTGTTACCGTATATGCTGTTTCGGGAGCATAGGAGCCGTCAGAGTTGAAATTGCCGTCTGTTGTCCAGTTGATGGAAACAATTTCATACTTATCGCTTACCTGTGCGCTTACGTCGGGAAGGAGCCAGGTTTCAGGAGCCTTAATGCCTGTAACAGCTGCTGCTTCTTCGATTTCTGCGTTGGGAATAAGGGTAGCACTTGTAACTGCCCAAGCAGGCATACCTGTATAAGGAGCAAGCTCAAATGCTGTGATTGTTTCGGGCTTACCGTTTACTGTAAGATCATAGGTATACTTGTAGGATACTCTGTTGCTTGCAATAACAGGTTCTGCCTTAACAAGAGCAGCAACACTTGACTGACTGCCTGTACCTATAACATTGAGAACAGGAGCAAGTGTTTCGCTGAACTTGTTGTCGTTGTTTGCATCTTCAAGGCTGCCGTCATAGATGATTTCGAGGTAGTCATAATCTGCAGATGCAATATTCATACCGTCAAGTGTAAGCTTTGCAGTTGAATCGTCGTAATCGGGAGTAACTACTACCCAAGCACCGTCGAAGGAAACTGTACCGGCAGTTGCGGTAACGTTCTTTTCGTTCTTGTGGTACTTGTTGGAGAAGTCATAGCCGATAATATCTTCATAGAGTGCATAGTAATCAGCATCTTCTGTGATGTTGATTGTACCGGAGATAAGCTCGCCGCCTTCTGTTTCGGACCAACCGATCCATCTCTTACCTACAGGGCTGTTGCTTGCGCTGAACTTGTCAAGGTCAAAGTCGTCACCGGAGAAGATCTGCTTTGTTTCTGTTACTGTACCGCCGGAGCTGTTTGTTTCGTGGAGGTTTACATCAACAAGTGCAAGTTCTCCGATATCTTCTGTTGCGGGGAACGTATACTTAATCTGAGCCTTAGTTGTGGAGGTTCTCTCATATTCCGCATCCCTACCGTTAACCTTAACGATTGCAGGAGGATTGGAAAGGGAGTTATAACCCTTAAGAACTTCTACATCGATTGTTGCGGTGTATGTTTCGCCGCTGCCGAAGAAGATACCGCCGAGAAGCTCGGGAGTCCAGGTGATTTTTGTAATCTTGAATGCATCACTCTGAACAACCGTTGCTGTTTCTGCAGTTGCTGCTTCTGCCTTAACCTCAGGAGCTGCGACACCCTTGATTTCCATCACGGGAACATCCTTACCTACAAATCTGATGTAGTCAAACTTTGCTACAAAGCCTGCAGGATAATTGAGCCAAGCATCGCCATCTGTAGTGTCATTACCTTCCATTTCAGGATCTCTCTGTATAAAGTTGAATCTGATCTGGTTGAGGTAGTTGTCCCAGTTCTTTAAGAGGCTTACAGGAAGCTTATAGACGTACCAGTCGCCGTTCTTTTCAACATAATCAAAAATGTTCTGATTAGGGTTGACGGATATTTTCTTCTTATTTGAATAGAATCTTGTGTTTGCGTTTTCGTTCCAAGTTGTAAGCTCTGTACCTGTTCTTGAACCTGTCTGAATATATACACAGATTTCAAGCTGTTCAGGTGCAAGATTTGTCTTGATTTCAACATATTCAACGTCATCGGTATATACTCTGTTGCGCTTACCGAAGACACCGTCTGTTGCCTGAAGCTGGATACCTTCATTCTTCTTGGCATTGTTGGGTTCTATCGAGTAAATACCGTCTGCAAAAACAGGGTTAGTAGCATTTGTAAGAGAGAATACGCTGCTTGTGCCGTCAAAGTCTTCAGCCTTTGAGTAACCCCATATTGCGTAGTATGTTGTATCTTCGTGTACGTCATCAACTGTGATGATTTCGCCGCCGATTGTCTTGGACCAGCCCTTGAACGCATAACCCGTACGTGTGGGAATTACGTCGGTAGGAAGAATAAATTCATCCTTACCCAATGTATCTTCGGGAAGACCTTCAACAGCTTCACCTGTACCGGAAGCAAAGTAGATATTGCTTTCGGGAATCTGACCTGTAACTCTGATAGTGATAGATTCCTTTACAGAGGGGTCATACTTGGAGGTAGCAGTAACTACGAGCTCTTCGCAGTCGGTGTTACCTGTAACCAAACCGTTCGCATCAACCCAGGCATATCTCTTCTGGCTGGGATCGATGGACCAGTAAACTTCTTCACTGGGATTTGCACCGGCATTAGCGCTGAAGCGTACTGCAGCTTCAAGCTGAAGTGTGCCGAGAGAGGTTGTGATTTCTGCAGCAGCATTGTCCTTAACCTTAACCTTAAGATCGATAGGAACAAGAGTTTCTGTTACAGGGAATGTATATGTTACTGTAGCAACATCGCCGCTGAGAACAAATTCTGCATCTTCACCGTTAACAAGAGCTGTGAGAGGTGTATCGGAGAGAGCATAACCGTCTGCCGCTTCAATTTCAACCTTTGCAGTGTATTCGGAAGCGCCTGCAAAGTACTTGCCGTCAACAAGTTCGGGACCTTCCCAAGTAATACTCTTCACTTCGTACTTACCGGAATTAGCAGTAACTGCTTCAATTCCGTAAGCTTCTGCAGAAGCCTTGGGAGCCGTAATATCAAGGTCGATGTTTTCTACGGAATCTTCGCCGATAAGCTTTACGTAATCAACATATACTGTCTTACCGCCGAAATCCTGGCTGTTTTCAATATCAAGACGAGCGTGGTCGAGGTAACCTTTGAACGCACTTCTTGCTGTTGTGTCAATAACAAGCTTGTGAAGTGTGTCAACATTACCGTTTAAAGTGATACTCTGAAGAATGCTGTTTTCGGTGTATGCCTGACCGTTTGTAGCGTAGTCGGGAGCAATCCAATTGCCGTTTTCGTCCTTAGTTGCAAAATAGAGTCTGCAACCGAAAGAACCCTGTGCATCTGTTCTGAAGCCATACTCGATAGCCGAAACATCATCAAGGTTTATTGCCTTAGCAGAACCGCCGGAAAGAGTCAAATAGAAATCATTACCGCCGTTAAGCAAGAATGCAACTTCGCTGTTTTCAACATCAAGTGTAACACTTTCCGTATCCCTTGCGCCGTTTGATCCGAAGAAGTTGCCGTCAGCAAGAGCAACCTTGTACGCATCACTTGAGCTGATTGCATCACCTTCGTTATCGAAGTGAGCAATATAGCCGCCCTTCATCCACTTGGCATAAAGAGTAACGTCCTTAGTAACCCTGAGCTCTGTTACTGTTTCTGTAGCTTCGGGATCAAGCATCCAGCCGTCAAATGCGAAGCCTTCACGTGTAGGAACCATAGAAGAAACAGTATATTCCTTCTTAGCTCTGTCTGTAGCAGGAAGGTTTTCAACATCTGCGCCCGTGTTCTTATTATAAACTACGTTAAAGCCAATCTGACCGGAAATTTCAATATCAAATGCCTGTGCCTGAGTAACATCGTAATCAGGAGTTGCTGTTACTTCAACAGTACCGTTCCACTTACCTGTGAGAACATTGCCGTCGAGATATGCAATACCTTCGTCACCGCCTGTGATTTCCCAGGTAAGTGTATCGGGAAGAATCACATCGGTGCCGTTCTCTGCAGTAACAGTCGCTTCGAGAGCAAGAGTGCCGTCGTTCTCTGTAATAGCATTTGCACTTGTAAGTGTAATTACAACAGGAGAAGGAGCTGCAGTTGCGGGGAATGTCTTTGTAATAACAGCATTCTTTGCAGTGGCTTCAATTTCAGCAGCCTCGCCGTTGATAGAAACCTCTGTGTCCTCATCAAACATATAGCCGCTCTTTGCAATCTTAACCGCTACTGTAACTGTATATTCGGTAGAACCTGCGTAGTAATCACCCTCAAGGTTCCACTCAACATTTTCGATTTCGTAAACCGATTCTGCAGCTACAGATGCTTCTGTATCAGGTGTTCCGCTGGTAGCAGGAGCTGTAATATCTGTAATTGCAACTGTCTCTACAACTTCGTTTTCAACAAACTGAATTTCTGTAACGGTAAATTCATCGGTGTTATTGTAGGGATCTATTCTGATTGCAGAGCAAGCACCGAGCCAGGTTTCAACAGCAGCAAGGTCATATCTGTATGTTACAAGACCTGCGTCCTCGGAAACCTTCTTACCGCTTGCGCTGTTGGAAAGGTTCATATTTGTATCTGCAGATACCATAAAGTAAACATTGCCGCCGTTAGCAGAAGTGAGAGCGTCATTGTTTACATATGTTACATCAACAAATGCATACTTGTCAGCTTCGAGTGCAAGATTATCAAATGTTACACTGGGATCCTTTGTGGAAGGAGCAACCTTGAGACCGGGAACTGTTTCGTCGAAGGAAGCAGATGCATTGGCAGCCTTAAGTTCAGCGGCCTTTGCTTCTGTATCAATAACGATACCCGTTCTGAGTTCGTATACAGCAACGAGCTCAATCACGTCGCCTGCATCACCGGATACGCTTGTAACAAATTCACCTGTTGCTGCGTTCTTCCAGCCGAGAACCGTATAGCCTACAGCTGCGCCGAGAGCAAATTCATCTGTTGTAAGGTCAAGTGCTTCACCTACTGCAACAGAAAGGATGCCGGGACCTGCATAGAGGTCTGCAAACTGTTCATCAACAGAAAGAGTAACCTTGTAGCCGTCGCCTTCGGGAACTACATTAGGAGTAAGTGTAGCCGCACCGTCGATTGTATATTCTTCGCCAACCGCATAAACGTTTGTACCGTCTGTCCAACCGTCAAGAACGTAGCCGTCCTTAGTGGACTTGTATCTTGTTGTAGGATTGGGAAGAGTAATCTTGTCACCGTTGTAACCCTTTGCCGCTGTCTGGTCTCTCGAAGACTTCTTAGCGGAGTCTCTGCCTGCAGCATATGTAATGGCTACTTTTTCATATACAGCAACATCATCAATATAGAATTCCGTTGCATAGTTAGAGCCGGGGTTGGAATAGATAGAGAAAGCTCTGAGCTTTGTGAGGTCAGCGTTGTCTCTGACTGTGATTTCATAGGAAATTGTCTGCCAACCGTTGTTTACGCCGCTTGTCATAGAAACCGTTGCAGCATCATCCTGAGAAGGATGGTCAGAGAAAGAAGTATTGTGTTCTCTGTCGACAGGCTTTTCACAAACAGTACAGATTGTACCCGTCTGATTGGGATGTGAAGGAGATTGGTTTGTACAGCTGAAGGAAGGAACTGTATAAATGGGGTCGGGAGTGATTGATGAAGAAGCGCTGTTTCCGCCCACACCCGCATCATTTACAAAATCCTTAACCATTACCTTAGCTTCAAGCTTATATGTGGCACCGGGAGTCCAGGCAACATCTGCGTGTGCGTGAGGCCACTTGGAAGTACCCTTCTCCCAGGTACGTACTGTTACGTGGTTATCGGGGTTTGTAGGATCTTCTACAACTGCGAAATATTCTTCACTGCCTTCAAGGTCAAAAGGTGTCCAACCGTATTCGTTGTTACCGAAGGGAAGGATGTTTTCACCGTCCGCAGGGATAGAAGTTTCAAGATTAAAGGTCACGCCGGGGAAATAAAGGAGTGAACCGTTTTCCGCAGCAATGTTCGAAGTCCAGGCTGTATATTCAACTTTGTTGTTCTTATATACAGTGGATTCGGGCTTTGCAGGGAATACCCAAATAGAGTTTGTTTCCTTATCGAAGTATACGCCGCCGACAGCATCGTTACCAATATTTTCGAGGGTAACTGTGTCTTCATCGATTACAACACCCTTACTGAATGTGTAATACGCAACGGGGTATCTTCTGTCAACTGTTGCGCCTGCTTCAGGTAATACCTTTACGGGCATAACAGTACCGTCGGCAGCGAGTTCTGCTTCTTCGCTGTCGTTTTCCTGTGTTTCAGGAAGCTCAGGGACGATTTCGATTGCCGAATCGCCGACTGTCACTGCTGCGGGTGCTGCAAATACAGACATCGGAACAGTAGACATGAGCATTGCTAAGCACAAAATTATGCTTAAAGCTTTTTTCATGGGGTTTGCACTCCTTTTTTAAATAGATTTCGTCCAGCTATACCTAAAAATGGGCATAGTTATACGTATGGAATTACGTATCTATTATAAACGAAAACAAATGGATTGTCAATACAATTAAGCAAAATTTTAAGGCAGGGCAAGGTTTTATCGGCAACCCACGGTGCCCACTAAATATACAGGTGCAAGTCAATTTCCATCACAACATATTGATAAATTTCCAACAAAATGGCAAAAAAAGACAAACGATGTTAAAAATTGTTTACTTTTGGCGAAAAAACAGCCGCACACTATGTACGGCTGTAAATTTTCATTACAAGTTTATTCTGTTTTCAAAGTAAGCAATCTCGAAGCTGCAAAAAGCATTATACAGCACTCAAGCACGTCCATTACTACAAATTCCGCTTCAAAGCACCAGAAAAGAGAAACGGCAAGATAGGGCATCACGGAAATTATGGGGAACACAACCGTTGCAAGCGCCGACATAAAGTACTTCGAAAGGGATTCCTTTTCTTCCTGCTCTTTTTTGACGAGAAAAGCAGACTCAAGAAGGAAAAATATCATAACAGAGCAGAGCATTACAAGCGCAAGAGAGCGTTGAGACACGTTTATCTGGCTCTTTTTATCCATAAAGGTTTCAACAACTCTCAGTGCAAAGAACACCGCTTCCGACATTGCGAAGAGTGCGTGGGGCGTGTTTTTTTCGCGTATTTCGCTTGAGCAAACCGAGATATGATTAAGACAGCAGGGAATACACAGAATAACCTCTGCAACAAGAAAGTAATTTCTGTCGCCGGCACTGCCCATAATGCTGTATATTCCGTAAAGGAAAACAGAAATATACATAAAAGCACAGAGCGCCGAGGAAAACACAACCACCGTACTCTTGGAATCGAGATACTCGGGTGCGGGATTTTTTCTTGCGAAAAAGCCGAAAAGACCTATTATTACCACCATAGCAATTATCAGAACGGTAAACACCGTATCCATATTTGTTCCGGCAATATAAAATCCCGTTTCAGGCTCAATAAAGTTCACAAGCAAAAATGCTCTGAAAATGCCGATAGCAACAGCGGCAACGGTTGCAACAAGCAGCATCAGTTTAATGTTTTTGTTATTTACCTTCATCATACGTATATTCCTTTTCTCAAGCATAATACACCTAATTTGCATAACTTTATATTTATTATATATCAAGTATATTTTTTGTCAACGAGGATATCTCTTAATTTACACAAATTCAAAAAAGTTGATACAAGTATGTCTTCATTCGTTAAACAAAAGGTCTTTTTTGGCAAAAAAGCACCGCAGGTCGAAGCCTGCGGCGTTAATTAATTGATTACTTAACCAATTCGATGATTGCCATTTCAGCACCGTCTCCACGTCTGGGTCCGATCTTGAGGACTCTGGTGTAGCCGCCGTTTCTTTCGGCATAAGAAGGAGCGATTTCGTTAAAGAGCTTAACAACAACTTCTTCCTTAGTGATGAAAGCAAGAGCCTGTCTCTTGGATGCAAGAGTGTTCTTCTTGCCGAGGGTAATCATTTTATCTGCAAGTGCACGAACTTCCTTTGCTCTGTAAACTGTTGTTTCAAGTCTGCCGTTTTCGAACAGATATGTTACAAGGCCTCTGAGCATAGACATTCTGATGTCTGTAGTACGTCCGAGTTTTCTTGTTCCGGGCATTATTCATTTCCTCCTTTTAGAGTATAATGGTTTGTTTCAACCAAACTGATGTGGAAAATTTAGTCTTCATCCTTCTTGAGGGACAAACCAAGTGAGTGAAGCTTCTGAATAACTTCTTCAAGAGACTTCTTACCAAGGTTTCTAACCTTGATCATATCGTCTTCTGTCTTGTTCACGAGGTCTTCGACTGTATCGATGCCTGCTCTCTTCAAACAGTTGAAGGAACGAACAGACATGTCAAGCTCCTCAATAGTCATCTCTAACACTTTTTCCTTTATGGTTTCCTGACGGTCAACCATAATTTCCGCCTTCTTGGCGTCATCTGACAAGTCTATAAACAGACTGAGATGCTCATTGAGAATCTTGGCAGCTAAGGATATAGCTTCCTTTGCCGAGATTGTGCCGTCTGTCGATACTTCAAGAGTGAGTTTGTCGAAGTCAGTCACATTGCCTACTCTTGTGTTTTCAACCTTGTAGTTTACATTGTAAACAGGTGTGTAGATTGAGTCAACACAAATGAGGCCGATGGGAGGATTCTGAAGGGCGAGTTTATTCTTTTCGCCGGACACATATCCTCTGCCATGCTCAAATGTGATTTCCATTCTGAGAACTCCGCCATCTTCAAGGTATGCAATATGCTGTTCCTTGTTAAGGATTTCGATGTCAGCATCGCACTTGATGTCGCCTGCAGTGATTTCTCCTTCTTCAGTTGCCTCTAAGATTACTGTCTTGGGGCTGTCTGTGTGGAGCTTTGCAGTGATTGCCTTGATGTTGAGTATGATTTCCGGTACATCTTCTTTTACACCGGGTACTATGGAGATTTCGTGCAGTACACCGTCAATTTTTACGCTTGTCGCCGCAACCCCGGGAAGGGAGCTGAGGAGAACTCTGCGAAGTGAATTACCGAGTGTTGTGCCATATCCTCTTTCCAGAGGCTCAATTACAAACTTGCCGTAAGAGCCGTCGGATTTCAGTTCGACTGTAGTTATATTCGGTCTTTCTATTTCGATCATTGCTAAAACCTCCCTTGTTTATGATTCCGCATCCGATAGTGAATTGCTTTATTACTTGGAGTAAAGTTCGACGATAAGCTGTTCTTCGAAGGGGAAGTCGATGTCTTCTCTCTTGGGAAGAGCAACCATCTTAGCTACTACGTTTGCCTTGTCTACTTCAAGCCAAGCGGGGCTGGTTCTGTTTTCCATATTTTCAACAAGAGACTTGATCTTTTCAGACTTTCTGCTTGTTTCCTTAACAGTGATAACGTCGCCTGCCTTAAGAATCATTGAAGGGATGTTAGCCTTCTTGCCGTTTACTTCAAAATGTCCGTGAACAACAAGCTGTCTTGCATCTCTGCGGCTTTCGCCCATACCCATTCTGTAGACTACGTTATCGAATCTTCTTTCGATGAGGCAGAGGAGGTTTTCACCTGTCATACCTTCCTTAGCGTCAGCCTTTTCAAAGTATGTTCTGAACTGCTTTTCGGGGATACCCTACTCCCTCTTTGCCTTCTGCTTTTCACGAAGCTGCTTACCGTATTCGCCGATCTTCTTGCGAGCTGCACCGTGCTGGCCGGGTGCACCTGTACGTCTGTTAAGTGCGCACTTTTCGGTATAGCAACGTTCACCCTTGCTGAACAGCTTTACGCCTTCTCTGCGGCACTGTCTGCAAGCGGGGCCTGTATATTTAGCCATTTGTTTATTCCTCCTTAAAACTTTTTAAGCGGACAATTTATTATTGTTGTCCAATCCCGGGATTAAACGCGTCTTCTCTTGGGAGGACGGCATCCGTTGTGAGGGATGGGTGTTACATCCTTAATGGAAACGATTTCAAGACCTGCTGTCTGGAGAGCTCTGATTGCAGATTCTCTGCCCTGACCGGGGCCCTTGATATAAACTTCAACAGTCTTAAGACCATGTTCCATAGCAAGCTTAGCTGCTGTTTCAGCTGCTGTCTGTGCTGCATAGGGAGTAGACTTTCTGGAGCCCTTGAAGCCCATTTCACCGGCAGATGCCCAGCTGAGAGCATTACCGTTAAGGTCTGTAAGTGTAACGATTGTGTTGTTGAAAGAAGAGCGGATATGTGCACAACCCTTTTCGATGTTCTTGCGTTCTCTACGCTTCTTTGTAACAGTCTTCTTTGTAGGTGCCATTTTAATGTCTCTCCTTTCCTATTACTTCTTCTTGTTGGCAATTGTCTTTGCGGGACCCTTGCGTGTTCTTGCATTTGTCTTTGTTCTCTGTCCGCGAACGGGAAGACCCTTGCGGTGTCTTACGCCTCTGTACGCATCGATTTCAACAAGACGCTTAATATTGAGCGCAACTTCTCTTCTGAGGTCACCTTCTACTGTGTAATCACGTTCGATGATGTCACGGAGCTTAGCTACGTCGTCTTCTGTAAGGTCCTTAACTCTGGTATCAGGGTTAATGCCTGCCTTTGCAAGTATGTCGTTTGAGCTTGTAAGACCGATTCCGTAGATGTAAGTGAGTCCGATTTCAACTCTCTTTTCTCTGGGAAGGTCAACGCCGGATATACGTGCCATTTATTTACACCTCGTTTTCTCGTCGTCTGACGCTTTATAGAGCTTTATAAATTAGCCCTGTCTCTGCTTATGCTTCGGGTTTTCGCAGATAACCATGATTTTACCGTGTCTCTTGATTATCTTGCACTTTTCGCATATTTTCTTTACCGAAGGCTTAACTTTCATTTTGAAATCCTCCTGTTATGTGGCTGAGCGAATTACTTTGCTCGCCAGGTTATTCTTCCCTTTGTAAGGTCGTAGGTAGAAACCTCAACCGTTACCTTGTCTCCGGGCAAAATCTTAATGAAGTTCATTCTGAGCTTGCCTGAGATGTGTGCCGTTACAACATGGTCATTGGGAAGCTTTACTAAAAATGTTGCATTCGGAAGTGCTTCCGTTACAACGCCTTCAAATTCCATTACGTCGTCCTTAGCCACAACGTTTCCCTCCATTTTCTGAAATTTCTGATTAGTTATTCGTCGGTTGCTGTCAGGATTTCAACACCGTTTGCGGTGATTGCAATCGTGTTCTCATAGTGAGCCGAAAGCATACCGTCAAGAGTTACAACCGTCCAGTCGTTGTCGAGTACCTCAACCTCATACGTTCCTGCATTTACCATAGGCTCTATTGCAAGGGTCATACCCTCGTAGAGTCTTGGACCTTTGCCGATACGTCCGAAGTTTGGAACCTCGGGGTCCTCGTGAAGGTTTTTACCGACACCGTGACCCACATAGTTTCTCACCACAGAGAAACCGTTTTCTTCAACGTGCTTCTGGATTGCACTCGAGATATCGCCGATTCTGTGATCCGGATCGGCAAATTTAATTCCTTCAAAGAAGCTCTCACGTGTAACTCTTTCGAGCTTTACCGCCTCTTCCGAGACCTTGCCGCAGAAGAAGGTTCTTGCAGCATCGCCGTGGAAGCCTTTGAAAAATGCTCCTACGTCAACCTTGACAATGTCGCCTTCTTCCAGCCGTCTGGAGGATGGAATACCGTGAATAACCTCTTCGTTCACACTTATGCAGGCACTTGCAGGAAATCCGCCATATCCGAGAAAGGAAGGTTTAGCACCGGATTTTTCGATGAACTTGCGGATGTGCGTGTCAATCGAAACAAGTGACTCACCGGGGCTAACAAGCTCTCTTGCAATTTCAAGAGCACCTGCGGTTATCTTTCCTGCCTGTCGCATAAGAAGTAAATCTTCTTTGTTTTTTAAGCTAATCATTCGTTTTTCCTCAGATACCGAGTGTCTCAAAGGTGAGCTTGGTCGTTTCCGAAAGCTCCTCCTGTCCGACAACAGTCTTTACAAGACCTCTTGCCGAATAGAATTCCTTAAGCGGCTCGGTTTCATTGTGGTAAACTACAAGTCTTGACTTTACAACCTCGGGAGCGTCATCCTTGCGGACCGACAGCTTTTCACCGCACTTGTCGCAAATCTCACCTGCAGTCGAGGGATTAAACTTTGTGTGATAAGTCGCACCGCACTTGGGGCAAACACGTCTGCCCGACATACGGGTTACGATCTCATCGTCGGAGACATACAGCTCGAGAACGACATCAATTCTGACGCCCATTCTGTCGAGTGCTTCTGCCTGGGGGATTGTTCTGGGAAAACCATCCAGGATAAATCCGCCCTTGCAGTCATCCTCGTCGAGTCTGTCCTTTATAATACCTATTACAACTTCATCCGGTACGAGATTACCTTTTTCGATAAAGCTCTGCGCGGATTTGCCCATATCAGTTCCGCTTTTTATTGCTTCTCTGATGATAGCGCCTGTTGAGATTGTAGGGATATTAAGCTTTTGGCTTACTTTTTCAGCCTGAGTTCCTTTACCCGCACCGGGGGCTCCAAAAAATATAATATTCATTGAGTGGCCTCTTTTATGTTTGGGTATTGTTCTTATTCAAGGAAGCCCTTATAGTGACGCATTGTCATCTGAGCTTCAATTTCCTTCGTTGTTTCAAGAGCAACGCTAACCAGGATAAGGAGTGAAGAGCCGCCGAATGCAAGACCCGAAAGGCTGCTGTCGATCCAACCCACGATAAGAGGAAGTGTTGCTACGATTCCGAGGAAGATAGCACCGATAAATGTAACTCTGCTGAGAATCTTGGAAATATAATCCACAGTAGGCTTACCGGGTCTGATACCGGGAATCGAACCACCGTTGTTCTTTACGTTATTTGCAACTTCAACAGGGTTGAAAGAGATTGCAAGATAGAAGTAAGAGAAACCGATGATAAGAAGGAAGTAAATCACCATATAAACGGGTGATGTGCTTGAGAAGAAGTTAACTATCTTACTCCAGATACCTGTACCCTTGGGAGGGAAGATAAGAGCAATTGTTGTAGGAATGGCAGCAATGGAGCTTGCGAAGATGATAGGCATAACGCCCGACATATTCAGCTTCATAGGAATGTAGGTGTTCTGACCGCCGTACATTCTTCTGCCAACCTGACGCTTTGCGTACTGAACGGGAATTCTGCGTTCTGCATTTGTTACATATACAACAAACACGATCATTACAAGAAGAAGAACTACTGTGATGATGGGAACAAAGATACCGAGCTTGGAGTTTTCAACGTTTACAAACGCTCTGTAGATTGTGCTGGGAAGGCTTGCTACGATGTTTGCAAAGAGAATAATGGAGATACCGTTACCGATACCGTGGTCGTTAATCTTTTCTGCGAGCCACATAATAACCGCAGCACCTGCGCAGTAACAAGCAACGATTACGATTGCAGCGAATACGCTTTCATTTGTAATCATCTGATAGCTCTTAAGGAAGAAGTAGTAACCTACGCTTGTGATAAGAGCAAGGATAACTGTGCAGTATCTGGTGATCTGTGTGAGCTTCTTTCTGCCGTCGGGACCCTGCTTGGAGAGTCTTTCGAGAGCAGGAATAGCAATTGTGAGAAGCTGGATAACAATTGATGCTGTGATATAAGGTGAAATTGAAAGTGCAAACAGTGTTGCTTTTGAGAAAGCATCACCGGAGAGAATGTTGAAGTAGGCAAAAAGGCTTGCCTCCTGATCAAACACTTGGTTGAGTGCTGCAGAGTTTACAAAGGGAACGTAGATTACGGAACCGATTCTGTAAAGAACTACGATCACAAGTGTAAAGAGTAACTTACTTCTTAATTCTGCTATTTTCCATGCATTCTTTAATGTCTGTAACACCTTAGATCACCTCAGCCTTTCCGCCTGCGGCTTCGATTTTCTCCTTAGCACTGCCGGAGAAGATAGCTGCTTTAACGGTAAGCTTTTTAGTGATTTCACCTCTGCCGAGAACCTTGAGTCCGCAAAGTTCCTTCTTTACGATACCCTGTTCTACGAGAGTTTCGATAGAAACTGTGTCACCGTCATTGAATAAATCGTTAAGAAGTTCAACGTTGATGATAGCGTATTCCTTCTTGAACATATCGTTTGTAAATCCTCTTTTGGGAAGTCTTCTGTAAAGAGG
>CAZTNR010000019.1:0-25736 GCA_964614955.1 uncultured Oscillospiraceae bacterium
CAAAAGCCTTTATGGAACCACCAGCTTAGCTGGTGGTTTTCATTATACAAAAAAAGCAGACCGTTTTCTTTCAGTCTGCTTAAAGTTTATATTAGGTTATTCTGCCGTACTTCCGGGTACGAGCAGTTCTTTGGCAAATTCCGTTTTTTCTTTGGTTGTGTCAATTCTTGGGTAACTGTTTGTAAAGAGTGACTCATCGGTTCGTGCAACGTCGTAATAGCTAACGTCGATTATCTGCCATCTGCCGTCAACGTAGACCTCATTCCAAGCGTGAGTTGCATCTTTGATGGTTACACAGGGAATATCTGCTCTCTGACAGAGATAGATAAAAGCATTCGCATAAGTACCGCAGATGCCGTTGACGGGAGTGGATGATGTGAAAACATCATTTATTCCTGCCACATTTTCATCCTTGTAAACTATGCGGTAAGCGATATATGTCGCTATTGCATTAACCTTTTCCTTTTCGGAAAGAGTTGATATACTTCCGATAAATTCATCCGTTGCCGTATTCGCACTTTCATACTTTGGATTGACCTGTACCTTTAGAATTCGGTAACCGGGGTATTCATACAGATTCTTTACAGTGGGTTCCGCACCGAAGCTGTAAGTATAATATCCCGAAAGAATATTCGCTACCGATTTCATCGCGGTATCGGTCTTGCCGGGAGTACTGAAAGTGAACTCGGCATCTACATAGTGAGCATAGCTGTATGTGGGGTTATATCCGTCAGCATTGTTGCCGTCTATTATTGACTTTGTATCTGCTACCGTCTGTCGCATAGTGTTGTATGCTTCCTTTGTGTAGATGTCATTGAATATTCCTTGATTAGCATTTGCCGAAAAATCCTCTTTTGAAGACGATGTGCCGTCAATAAATATATCGGGAGTTACAACAGGCGTATCATCGGGAGTTTCTTGCGGAATTTCCGCAGTTTCATCTTTCTTTGGAACCTCCATATGCACACTGTTTGTTTCCTCGATATATTCGATATCAGCGCCAAACAAGGCGGCTGCATCACGAAGCTTTATGTAATTGTTACCGCCGATGTTGTAGGCGAAAAGCTCCGTTTGTTCTCCGTTTAAGAAGAATATTTGTGATGTTATCTGTGCAAGAACGCCGGAATTTGCCATTACTGCCGTTCCGTTTAGAAATACCGCACCGCAGAGTAAACCTAACAAGAAATATATGTACTTCCTCATTTTGATTTCTCCTTTAGTTTGGTTTTGAGTTTGTCTGACGCTGATTAAGTCAAATGCTTAAAATTATCACTATACTTGGTAAAGAGATGTAACCCGTCAAAATGAAATTCCATTGGATTTCATTTTGACAAGATGGCGGCGGTGCCTACACCGCTTCGGCCTTAACGCACCATCTGTAATAGTCCGACTGGTTCTTGACGCAGGTAATAAGCGTTATAATATTGTCGCTTGTGTTCTGAAGGTCTGAGGTATCATCAACTGAGATCTTCTCAATGCTGTACACCTCATACTTTCGTGTGCCGAGCTTTGTTGTGAGCTTTATTGTTGCACCAAGGTCAAGCTCGTGAATGTCCGAGAAGTATGCTCCCGTTCCTCTGTTGTGCGAAGCAAGACACACGTTACCGTCCCATATGGAAGTTTCCTTGAAGTGTCCTACACCTTTGGATAAAACAGAGTTTGTCGTACCTTCATATACCTTTACAGAAAGGTCAATGTCGGGGATAGACAGCTTTGCGATATATCCGCCTGTGTAGTACATATCATCTGTCACTTCCGTGAATGCATCATATGTGTAGTAGTCCTCGTAAATATCCGTATCAATGTTACCCGGGATAATAGTCACGCCATTACCGTTTGTTACGGGTGAGTTCGGGACTGTACTTGTAACCGTTACCATCGGCTGACCTGTAATACCGCTAACCGATACGGGTGCCTGTGGTGTTTCGGTGTAGTAGGATGCAAGATTGGGAGTGAGTGGTTTGCCGCTTCCGCGAAGATTGCTTGTATGACTTCCGAAAGCGGGAGGGATAAGAGCACTGTTCTTACTTATATCAACCGCTGTTCGATTAATATTGTTACCAACCGTAACAATATCTACAGATGTTGGTGTGCCGAATAGTGCTTGTGTGGGTGGTGCTACTGTGTAATCCGCAGCAAGTGCAGGGATTGCCAGAGCACACAAAAGTCCGAGAGAGATAATTGGAATTAACTTTTTCATCTTAGTATCCCTTTCTCTTCTTACGGATAAGTCTGTAAATAGCGTAACCGCCTGCACCAAGTGCTGCCGCACCTGCAACTGAACCTGCTACAATACCTGCGGTCTTTGCTTTCTTTTCTGTAGAAGTATCCTTTTTGTCGTTGGTTTTGTCTATGTCAATCATAGGCTCGTTTGTCTCCTTGTTTTCAATAAATACCGCCGTATATGTAACGGTATCGTTTATGACTTTCGTAACTGTTCCTTTGTAATCGGCACTTGCGGTATATCCGTTTACATAGGTTTTTGTTTCTGTTCCTGTGTAGATTGCATTCGCAGTGTATCTTACCGCAACGTCTGTACCGCTTATGGTTTCATCTGCCGCCGTTACCCATTCAATATTTGCAAGGGTAAGAGTTGTGCCATCCTTGTCAATGGTCTTGGGAACAAGAGAAGTATCTGCCGATGCAAGGTTGGGATAGCTTCTTTCCTCTGTTACCGTGAACTTGCGACTGGAGTACCCCGCAGGAGTAAGTTCAAGTGTTGAATGGTCAAATGTAAGTGTGCCGATATATCCATCCTCTGTTGTAATCTCTGCGGTAGGGGCGAAGAGTGTAATTACCGCTTCAGCATCATTGGTGGACGTGTGGTAACTTATGTTTTCTACATGTTCCTTTGTATCTTCCTCGGAATTGTCATGTACCTTTGTTTCCACATACTCATATTCAACATCATTTTCGATGTATGATTCTGTGGGGATAAGACTTGCATCACTGTCCTTGGGAAGAACGTAGATTTTTTCGATGACCGTATAATCATCGACTGTGCTTTGTACGATCTCCTGCGGAGTGAGGGTATCGTCTGCAAGTGCGCTTACTGTGAATGTGCTGAATGCCAGCAGTATTACCGCCAGCGTTTTGAGTGATTTCATTTTGATGATCTCCTTTCTTATTTGACTTTTTATCCTGTAAAAACTAAATACGAAACATTTCTACACACCGCCTTTCAAATCTTCCTGCACGGCGAAAAGCTCCGCAATACGGTTGTTCACAACCTTATCATTTCTGCCGTAAATATCTATCCTTGCTCGGCGTAGCTCGGACTCTCGCGGAACCTTATCAAGAAGAACAATGTAACTGTCGTCGATCTCCCGGCTCCAAGCCTTGTCAAGAAGGAAATATTTCATTTTACCGATGTGCCACGTGTCCGAAAAGCACATAAGAATCTTAATGTCGCACTCACGGAACAGCTTCACTTTCTCTTCGTCATAGCAGTCATTGTACGAAAGAAGCTTACCCTTGGGTGATACAGTGTAGGGGGTACCGAAGTCATAAACAACTGCGGCGCTTGTCTTTTTTATTCTCGCAATGTCAATATCCGAGTGTACGATGTATGTGACCTTTTTGGACTTTGCGAAGCGCAGACTGCCTGTGCCTGAAAAGTCTATTGCCTTTACATTGCAGTTTTGCGATGTAGCAATAAACTCCGATATATTTATGACTGTATTTGTTACTCCACTGCCGTGAGTAAGTCCGAGAACACCAACCGTTACGCAGGGCGGCTTGTACACCTCGTGTTCTATAACCTCGTGGGGTTCTTCATATACGTTCACTTCATAATCGTATATGTAGCCTTTTTTGATAACATCGGCAAAGTATTCCTCATCAAGCCTCGAACCCTCATAAATGATGTCGGTGATTCCGTAAACATTCTTGTATTCGGATATCTGGTCTTCAATGTACTGATTGCGGTATCCGGGAAAGACAATGACTATCCGTATATTCGGCTCAATCTGCCGTATTCGTGCAAACAGCTTTTTGCGATCTGTGTTGAGCAGAAGCGTGTCAGCAATTACGAGCACGTCTACATTGGTATCGAGTGCATCAAAGCGGTCGATAAAGTCGTCGTTGTTATCAAAGTGTTCGTCAACTATGCGGATGTTGTTTCTTGCGAAAACTATAGCAAGATCTGCACTGTACTTTATTTTACCGAGCCATATTACTACGTTAATCATACAGCTTCAGCTCCTTTTTGTTTTCTTTCGGGATTTTGCCATTTTTATCAACTATGCTTTCCAATATCTTTAGAGCACTTTCAAGACCTCTGTCCGTATCCTTTCTGTCTCTCTTATGAAAAGCATGGAGAAATACAATTTCGCCATCGTGCTCATAAAAGATTATTCTGATCATAGTTTCTGCCGCTTTTAAGCGAAGCTCATACATTTTTCTGTACCTTTCCATTGAAAAGTGTTTTACGTATGGCTCGCAAAAAGGGTTTGATTCATCCTTTATGTAGACAAGTTGAAATATCAGTTTTTCCTTAATTTTATCATTTGTAGCTTGTATGAATTCTTCTACAGGACTACGGTTATCTTTTGTATATGCGTATATTTTTCTCAATGTTTTTCTCCTTTCAGATACTCTGTGTAATGTGCCAATGCTTTAATTATGTATTCTTCGGTTTCTTTAGGGGAGATGATGCTTCGGGGAATATATTTTCTTAAAAACTCGGCTTTGAATGTAATCTTTTCTGCCTGATTTGGTTTTCTTTCGCACATGATTTCAAGAATCTTATCTGCATCAAGTTTGCCGTCCTTTGAAAACTGCTTCATTTTAAGTGCCTGTGCAAGAGAAGGGGTTGCTTCCTCACATTTGATGGTGTCAAGAAGAAGCTCTTGTTCTGCTCCCGATAGATACGACAGTTCCACAGCGGGACGAAAGCCTATTTTATCTTCGTCTACCATATCGAGCAGTTCTTTTATAAGCTCCGTGAGCCTTATGTATCTTCGGACTTGTTCGCGGCTATCGTTGTGAATCTTTCCAAGCTCATCACCGGTTCTCAACTTTGCCACCATTGGTGTCGAAGTTATATCGGTTCGTTTTCCTTGCCGTTTTAAAGCATCCATTCTCATCTTATATGAAAAAGCAAGCTCGCTTGGAAGTAGCTTTGTACGCTGAAAGTTTGATTCAACCATCATAACAACAGCTTCATCATAGCCGATATCAAGAATTACGGATTTAAGAGTATCAATCTCGGCAAGCTCACAGGCTTTTCTTCGTCTATGTCCTGCTACAATCTCATATCTGCCGTCTGCTTTATTTCGCAGTATGGCAGGCTCGATAACACCGTTTTCCTTGATGCTCTCGACAAGCTTGTACATATCCTCATCAATCCGAACCTTAAACGGATGATTTGGAGCATCATCGATTTCCGAGAGAGGTATATCCATTATCTTGGGGCGTTTTGATTCGTTACGGCTTGACTCACTTGAAAACAGTTCGTTGTATCCCGTAAGCCCTAAATCAATTCTGTTTCCTTTCAATTCCTTCAACCTCCCTTGAGAATCTATCGTATGCTATAGCAACCTTGTTGTGTTGTCCACGTGTAAAAATGCTTTTTCCTTCATTACTGCACTCCTGGACGGTAACTGAAGCTGGAATCTCTGAAAAGAACAAGTGTAATCCGCTACTAAATGTCTCATGCAGTAAATTGTCTATCATCCGCGCGTTCCTTGTTCGTTTATCCACCATTGTGAGAAGAATTCCGTCTATCTTAAGCTCAGGATTAATGTCCTGCTTTGTTTTTGCTATTGAGTACATCAATAAATCAAGACCTTTGGCAGACAGGTAATTTGCCTGTGTCGGAATGATTACACTATCGGCGGCCGCAAGTGCATTGATTGTCATAAGTCCAAGTGACGGCATGCAATCGATGATTATGTAGTCATAAAGTGGCAGATATTCCTGTAGGCTTTTCTTAAGTACGAGTTCACGTTCTTTCAGACCTACAAGGCTGATTTCGATACCTGAAAGTTCTATGTTGGCGGGAATGAAATCTACACCTTCATCGTGCTTGAAAGTGAAGAAGTGCGGAACGAAATAGTTTTTCTCTATTGCGTTTTGCATAAGCTTCGAAAGGGTATTCTTTATCGTATCCGGATTCTTGATTCCGAGACTTATGGTAAGGCTTCCTTGAGGATCGGCATCGACAAGTAAAACCTTTTTACCGAGTCTTACAAGACCGACTCCTAAATTGAATGTTGTAGTTGTTTTAGCAACTCCGCCTTTTTGATTTGCGATTGCTATTATTTTTGCTTCACTCATAATAAAACCTCCTGAATTTTGGGGATAAAAAAACAGCCACTCGTTTGTTTTCGAGTGGCTGTAGAGCCAAGATTTTTTCAGCCTCCCTACATATGTACTAAAGGCTAAAACCTTATATAAATTTGGTTTGTGATTGTGGACAAAATCAGCGAAACACCGCGTTATACAAGGGGTTTTACCTTTTGTCCTATTATAACATAATAGTCTATTCTTCTTACAATTCCTGTTGCTTTCATATATAAATTCTCCTTTTAAATCAAATCTTGGTGTGGTTTTATTGTTTGACTTTTTGGGGGATTTATACTGAATTTTGTTAAATTTGGACTGGGGATTTTTGGATAACAGCTGTCAATTTAAAGCAAATACGGTCAATACTATATCAGCAAAATGAACCACATCATTTATAAAATCATTATAGTATTGCCGGCTTTCCCTTTGACCTTATACATTCGCTGTCAACGGTGGTGTTCCTGTATGTCTTGGCAGAGGCGTTTGTAGGAAAACTTGAGAGGGTTAAAAGAAAGTATGGGCTTATGACTTAAAGAAAAAGTCATCGTTTCAGCGTGGTGCATAAGAGCAAATGCTTAAATAAGGTATAAGCAGCACAAAGGTCTATGTAAACCCTTGTGCTGCTTAGTTTTATTCGGTATGTAACAACAGGTTCCAAAATGTCTCCTACTTTATTCTTGTTTGATGTAACAACATTGTGTTTCAGGTACGAACCAAGAAAAAAGCAAAACCGCCATTTACTTTTAAGTATATCTATGATAGAATAAAGAAAAGGATGTGATGCAAATGAAGAAAATATGCGACTTACATACACATTCGATTTTTTCAGACGGCACATACACACCGACCGAAATAATAGATGCCGCAATCAAAGCCGGACTTTCGGCAGTTGCGTTATGCGACCACAACACGGTTGACGGTCTTTGCGAGTTTTTATCCGTTGCCGAAGGCAAGAGCATTGAAGCGGTAGCAGGTGCCGAGTTTTCGGTAGATTATGGTGGTACTGAATTACATCTGTTGGGTCTTTATATACCGAAAATCAGATTTTCTGAGATTTCCGATATGATGACCTCGGTCAATCTGCGTAAAGAAAAAAGCAACATTGATTTAGTCGACTCCTTAAACAAAGCAGGCTTCTCAATCGACTACGAAGCCATCAGGAATAAAACGCCCAACGGCAAATTCAACAGAGCTCACGTAGTTGCAGAGCTTACGAACAAAGGGTACACAAATCCATCAAGGAAGCATTTGACACGCTTCTCTCCCCCAGAGCAGGTCACTATGTAGAGCCTGAACGTCTTGATGTTTTTGATATGATTAAATATATAAAAGAAATCGGTGCAGTAGCGGTTCTTGCCCATCCGTTTTTGAATCTCACGGAGGACAAGCTGATTGAATTCTTGCCCCGAGCTATAGAAGCCGGACTCAAGGGTATGGAGTGTTATTATTCGCTTTACGATGATAACACAACAAAAAAATCACTTGATATTGCAAAAAAAATCAGCATTTTAACATCCGGCGGCAGTGATTTTCACGGTGAGAACAAGCCTGATATAAAGTTGGGTGTTGGAAGGGGTAATCTCGGAGTTCCTTTTGAGTGGGCGGCGGGATTGAAGCCGGGCAAACAGTAAATGTTTTTTCAACCAATTATCCGATAAAAAAAGTGAGCCGACGGCTCACTTTTTTTATTACACATTACTTGTCGTCAAGTCCTACACTCTTTAACAAATCAAGCTTTTCAGCAACCTGATCTTTTGACAGTTTTCCTCCGGCCTTGAATAGTCTGGGGACAAGCTTTTTTCTGTCAGACGAGAGAACATAAATCCACCGTCTAACCTGACATACCGGCAACAGCCATTTGTGCTTTCTTAACACAGGATACTTTTCTTTAAGAATACCATAAGGCTGAAATATTCTGGTCAGAATATACTTTACCTTGCCGCCATTGCTCACGTGCTTTATTTCTGATGCAGCTTCTTGGTTCCCATAAGTACCTCCGCTAAGAATATACTTTTCCAAAATACCGGTCACATCATCGTGTTCCTTGTTTTCCAGCCACACTGCTGCAAGCTTTTCAGCCGCGGTTTTAAATGCAAGAAGCCCGCCTTCTCTGCAAATGTCGCACAGTGTTTTTTCATCATACTGCAGATTTTTCTCAAGAAGATACAAATCAATAAACGAACGGATTCCGCTGCCGCCGTTCAAAATATGGTATGACATATGTGCAAGTATATGATAAATCAAAAATTCATTATCCAATTCATACTTATATGACCCAGCTGAACACGGTTTTGCATATTGCCACACTTTTCCAAGCACGGTGTCCACATCCTTCATATTCTCCATTATGTTAAAATGAAGTTCAAGATGAGTACCGTTTTCGGAAAAAAGAGAAACGTCGTGAAAATCTCTTTTGTTATCACTTTGAAACGAGTACTTTTCCTGAAGCAGTTTTACTGCTCTACCAAGATCTTCCTCGTGAACAAGTATATCAATATCGCAGCTGGTTCTCATCCAAGGTTCGGGGTAAAACTCACGTATAACCGAGCCTTTAAGTGGAATAAACTGAATGTGCTCAGCCTCAAAAAACTCACACACACGGCAAAACGTCTGATTGGTTGCTTCATAACGAACAACTGCAATCGGATGACGTTTCTTGAGTTTTTTTGTCAGTTCAGTTTGCTCAAGCGGTATTCTGTTTTTTTCAATTGCATAAGAAACAAGGTGAGCAACGTCGTGGTACTTAGAAAACTTATACAATTTGTCAGCACAGTTGAAAACTGCCTCTCTCGTTTCCTCATCAATCACCGTTCCAAATACGGCATTCCTAATGAGTGAAAATAGGATTTCTATAGTAGGTTTCAAAATATTTCTCCAATTACTGTGTCATTCTGTTTTAAGTTTTATATAATGCAAACTTTTGAACATTGTCGGGATCGTAAGAAAAATGACATATGAAATCACGCCAACCCAAGTTATTGCTACCATTCCATACATATTTCCGAACACGAATTTAAGTGGCAAACTAACAATTGCATAGATGAAGTATGTTGCAATCTGGAATTTTATAATTCTTGCGGCATTTAATGTCATAAAAAATGGGCTTGTAACAGAAACGGCCATCTGCATAAGACACATTGCCAAGAGCAAGGAATAGTCAGCTGTTACAACACCGTCTGTAACAATAAACAGTGCAGGTTTTATCAACACAAACAACGCTGCAGATGCAACTGCAGAAAAAGAAAAAGATATAAGCACAATCTTTTTGGTTGCTTTCTTTACCCAGCCATACTCGCCCCTTTGCATCGCTTCACCATTTGCTGCCCACAGAGGAGTGCTAAGCATAACAGTTATAACGGAAATTAAATGAACAATTTTGTACATTACCGAGTACGGCGTTACATCAGCAAGGCTACACGTATGAGCTACTATATAGTTATCAATCGAAAGGCTTAAGGATGTAAATATCGATAAAACAAGAAACTGAACACCCGTTGAAAACATGCGTTTGCATATTGTCTTATCAAACATACTGAGCTTTGGTGCAAGTTCCGGACGTTGAAACTTGAAGTATACAACCATATTAACAAAAGCTACAATTACCGTAATAAGCGAGGACAGCCATATCATGGTGAGAACGCCTAAGTCGAGGTAATATACAGCAATCACAAACACAAGACTGAGAAAATTTCCGACACATTGCCACAAATTGGTGCGGTAACCCTCCTGCATTGCTGTCTGAGTTCTTTGAATAAGTGCAAGTGGGATGTTCAAAAATTTCGGGATGACTATTGCAAGAACAACACTTCCTACTATAGCAATTGTATTCTCAGTTTCCGCATTGATAACCTTTGCCCAATTTATGAAAGGATATACAATCAGAAACACAAGAATAAGAACAGCCGATACCACTGTCAGCATAACATATGTTGAAGATACCAGTCTTTTACTGACAGTTTTGTCTTCAAATGCAGAAGCTTTACTGAGTTCAGTCTGAAGACCGCTTCCGAGACCAAGATCCGCGAAGGTAAACAATGTAAAAAAAGTTGTAACAGTAGACCACAGTCCATAGATTTCTTCGCCCATATAGGAAAGGGTAAGTCTTACGGTTACAAGAGGAACAATCATTGCAATAACTTTTGCAAGCATTGCACTCATTGCAGTAAGCGCTATATTTCTCGAGCGTTCAAGACTTCTGCCCTCAGGAGTTGAAGTGTCGTAATGACCGTGGAATATGAGTTGTATGTACTGTTTGATTTTGTTCATATCAAACCCGCTTTCAATTATTATGCATTACCGATTGCCTCATCTATACAAGACTGCCACTGTTTCATTATAATGTCAACATCATATTTATCAATAATGTGCATAGCATTTGCACCTATTTCTTTTCTCAAAGAAACATTCCGTGCCAATTCAACCATTCTGTTTACAAAGTCTTCTCTGTTTCCTTCAGATATAGTAAAACCACTCTTTCCCTGCTCTGAAAGCTCAACAATTCCGTCGTGACACGCAAAGGAAACCGACGGCAAGCCAACAGCCATAGCTTCGGAAAGGCTATTAGGAAATCCTTCCTGCCTGGACGTCATCAGATATACGTCGTGTTCACAAAGAGTTCTGTGTACATCATTGCAATAGCCGTCAAGAAAGACCTTTTGTTGAAGATTCTTTTCTGCAATCAATGATTCGAGTTTTTGTCTTTCGGGACCGTCTCCAAAAATATGAAGTTCAATGTCGGGACACTTCTTTTGGGCTTCGTCAAACAGTTCAATCATCAAATCCATTCGTTTGATGCCTGCAAGTCTGCCCATAGTGACATATTTAATCTTTTCGCTGTCATAACTCTGTTTTACACATTTAGGTTTGTCAACTATATTTGAAGTTACCCGTGTTTTCTTTGTGAATCTGCCGCCGTCAAAGCCATCAAAGCATTTAAACTGAACGGTGACGATATTTGCTCTTTTGTAGGCAATTCTTCGAAGCTTGTCCCACGGTGCTTTAGGAAAAATGACCAAAGGGTTACTTCTTTCGGCAACAATAATCGGAGTACGATTGAAAAACTGAGAAAAACACGCCATAGTGTTATTATTGTCAATAAATGAAATTATCAAATCCGCCTTAATCTCTTTCTTTAAAAGTTTTCCAAGTCTTTTTATAGAATTAACAATTCCAAGAATTTTATTATTTCCAACAATGGACAGATTCTCATAATACACGTTTATGCCATCAAGACTATATCTTTGCTCAGAATGCTTGTTTGTTATAACCATCGAAACATTATGCTCTTTTGACAAATTCAATGACAAAAACTGCGCAATATTACCCGAACCACCGTGAAAATCATCTACAATAACTGCTATCTTCATTTTTGTCCCCATTTCAAGTTTACTATTACTCAAACCAATCGGGATGGTTCTTACGAACCGCTGTTTCTTTATCCTTTGCAGAAAGCCCTTTTGTATAATCGAAAGAATCCATATTTTTATTCTTATATTCCTCCAAAGAACAAATACGTTTTGCAGGAACACCCGCCCAAACTTCACCAGAAGGAATACTCTTATTAACCAGCGAGCAAGCACCTATAACACAATTATCCCCTATTGTAACGCCTGGAAGGACTGTAGTATTAAGACCGATAAACACATTATTGCCAATGGTGATTTTTCCGAATTTATCGATCTTTTCAAGACCTCCAAATTCTCTTAAAACCCATACTCCGCCGTCGTGAGTGACAAAACGGCAACCGTTCGTAATCTCTACGTGATCCCCGATTTCTATAAGATAGGGTTCACTTCCATACCACGAATATGCATTTGATAAAATTCTGCACCTTTCCCCTATCTTTACACCCGCTTCTCGGGCAATTGTGACACTGTCTTTCTTTTTAATTCTATCAACTAAAACTTTTAATATACCCATGCACTTAACACCTCATCAGCGTTTTTATGACATCTTCGTATTCTTTAACACTAAAATTTTCAAGAGCATACGAATATGCATTCTTTTTTATTAACAAAACTTCGTCAACACTCATTTTGAGCAAATCCCCCAAAATGTTCACAAGTTCTTCAGCATCAGCAGTTTCCGTAAGCACACCGTTTTCAAAATGATTTATACACAAATCACAACCGCCAATTTTATTACATATCATAGGTACACCGACACTCATACACTCGGCAAGCTTTGTGGAAAACCCAGCCTTTGCATAACGCTTATTATGTCTGAACAATATGCCAAAGTCGGCTTTTTTAACAAGTTCTACCGTGTCTTCATGGGATAGTCTTCCATGAGCAACGATGCCGGTTTCTTCAAGGTTTATGTCAACATCTTCAAACCGTTCAAAGTACTTTTCATCAATACCCGCAATATCAAGTCGAGCCTTGATGCCGTCCTTGTTGACAGTCTGCAAAGCCTTGACAAACGGAACAAGGATATCTTTGCCTCCGGGTGAGCCTGCATAGACAAAATTCAAAACACTTTTATCTTCATAGTATTCATGCTTTGTGATTTCAAGGCCGCTTGCCACCCTCATTAACGGAGGAATTCTTACAACATTTGCACCCTTGGATTTATAATAGTCTTCAAAGAAGTTACTAATTGCAATTATACCGTCTAAGGTATGGTCAAGCTTAGTTATTCTTTTTTCGGTAGAACGGACAACGAACTTTTCTGCAAAGTTCTTGTTCTTATCCATTTCATACCATTCGGTAACATCTGCAAAAAGTTTAATGTTATTTTTCTTACAATAGCCAATCAGTTTCTTTGTAAGTTTGTAGGATTCATTATAAAGAAAAACTGCAAATGGCTTTTCCTTTTCGCAATATGAAACTACTCTTTTATAAACATTATTAGAAGAAACAAGCTCAATGATTTCTTTTACAGCCGACAATTTTCCGCTTTTATGTTTCGGAAGATAGGAATATATCTTGTTGTCAATTTTAAAATGATGCTCTGAATTGTCAAAAAAAGTGCTATCATTCGAATTAAGCTTTTCATAGGTGCTGTCAAGCTCTTTATTTGTAACTCTTCTGTCTGCAAGATAATGCACATCGAAACCAAGATTTTCAAGAATCGTTCCTATATGAAATGTTCTGATTCCTGCAGCATCTATTGGAAGGCCTGCACGGGATATGTATAGGATTTTTTTCATTTTTTCTCCTTTTGAAAAACAATTCTAGGCAACATCTTTCTCATCAAATACAACAAAATCAAAAACACAGTAGTCATAAAGCTGGACAGTGACTGAAACAACTGATTGTTAGCAGGTAAAAAGATTATTCCTATCCACAGCCACGATGACAAGGCAGTAGCAACTATTGAATTCTCATACAAAGCACTATACCAAACATTACACAAAAATGCACCAAAAATAAACATCAAAATTGGGATCCCGTAAAACGTCCAGTCAGATGCAAACCAGGTAAATGCCGAAGGCCAATATTTACCGTTAAGCCAACCAAATTCGTCCTCAATTCGCTGTGGATATGTATAAGCGGACACATCAAATCCAAAGGTCTGATTTATTAACCTTGCGAAGTCTCTTGAAAAGCCAATTCCATATGTAAATTTTGGCTCCAATTCCAAGCCGTATGCCATGCCACAATACCCATTAACAATATACATATCAACAGATCTTAATACCGTACCGATTACCGGTATATCACGCTCATCCTCAATAAAACGCCCTAATGTACCTTCATTATATTTTAAATCTTTTCCCATATATTCACTTCTTGATTCTTGAACAGAACTGAAAAAAAAGACAAATATAATACATACTAATAAGATAACAATTATGACTCTTTTGTTTTTTCGTCTGATTTTAAGTTTTTTAGAAAAAGTAGCCTTATATCGTGCTATAAAAAACATCGGTATCAATCTGAAAACCAGTATTGCCCAGCTTATCATTGTTCCGCTCATTACATTATATAATGAACTGAATATCATTGCAGCAAAAAACAAACATTTATATGGAAATTTAAGTCTTTTAAAATACAATACGCCAAGAATAAACCAAAATGAGTCCAAAACACTAGTATAGTTTAAAAGCTGTATATACCAAGTACCTTGAACGTCAGAACCAAGTCTGTCAAAATACGATGCAGCAAGGTCAATATTCAAAAAAGCAGAAAAATCGAGAGAACCATAATAGTGAACAGTCAATATTATATGTCTGAAAATAGAATATACACTACTTATAGTAAAAACAAAAGTTATATGTCTTACATCCGTTCCTCCAAGCAATCCAAAAAAAGGAGTATCTGGATCAGACAATGTATTTATGAGCTCTTGATTTGAATATTTTTTTCTATGTAATTGATAACAGTACCCTAAAGCAAAAAATGCAATATAAACAAGCAAAAAAAACACAAGTTTATTATATGTCGGCACTTTCCATTTTATAGGACCATATATAAACAAAACAATTGTAAAAAGCAAATACACTACAGTTGTTTTCATTGGATATAAGAGTAGTTTGTTATTTCTCATATTCACGTTTAATACCAGAGCCTTTCAACATTATCAATCCACCGCTTAGTTATCGCCTCACCCGAAAACAGTTCTTTTGCTTTCTCCTTTGAGGCCTCACCCATTCTTTCAAGCTCCTCTTTAGGAGTATCAATGAGTTTTACCAGTGATTCTTTTATACTCTCTACGCTATTCGGGTCACAAAGGTATCCGTTATCGGTCACCAGCACGTCGTAATCCGATACTTTACTCATCACGACGGGTCTGCCTATGGTCATTGCTTCACAGATTGTATTGGGAAGTCCCTCAACTGTGCTGAAAAGACCGACAGCATCGCTTTCCGCCATAATTCTGTAGATTTCGCTTGTTTCATCGTTTAAATGCACAACCTCGGATAGGTTATAATCCCCTATCATCTGTACCGCTTTATCATAAACTCCTGTGTCACCAGCTGTAACCTCGGTCTTGCCATACCAATCAATTACAAGCTTTGCTTTCTGTTCATCCGAAAGCATATTAACAGCTTCAATAACCGCAAGCGGATTCTTAAGTCCCTGATAGCTTGCCGCAACAGCAAGATGAATTTTACCGTCTGTGAGGTATTCGTGTTCATATGAAACATACTCGTCGGGAACAAGAATGTGATTATAAATCACCGAATACTTATCATTATACTGCGGATAGTATTTCTGCCACATTCTGATAGCGTTCCAAGAGTTACCAACCTTTGCATCCGAGAATCTTTCAAACATATTGAAAATTCTGTTTCTGCGGGAAGTAAAGGTAGACAGCTTTGCACTTCTTTCGGTAGTTATAAGCTTCCACTTTTTATGACCCATTTTAGAAAAACAGGAAATGAAGCAAGGTGTTTCAAGAAAAGCGATAACTGCATCTGCGCCTGATCGGTTCAGATACTTTCTTATACTAAGCATTCTGGAAATATTGCTTTTTGTTTCAATAAGAGTAACCGGTATATCATTTTCATCAAGCATCGGCTTAAAGAAAGGCACATTGTAATATACAAGCACACTAACGTCATAACCGGATTTTTTTAACAGACGTGCAACATTTACTACCTGCCTTTGTGCACCGCCTGAGCCGAGATTATCTATAAAGAGAATTACTTTTTTCATCAAAACAAGCCTTCTTATCAAAGATTCGCCTTATACCATTCAATAGCCTCACTGAGACCCCTTGCAAAGTCATAATCGGGGTCATAGCCGAGAAGATTCCTTGCCTTGGAAATATCGGCGTTAGAGTGCTTGATATCGCCCTTACGGTCAGGGCCGAAGTTGGGTTCAATATCGACATTCAATGCTTTTGTAAGGCTATAGTAGATATCAATGAGGTATTCACGTCCGCCGTAGGCTACATTGAACGCCTGACCTGCAGCTTCGTGAGGAGCAAGACAAGCCTTAAGGTTTGCTTCGATAACATTTTCAATATATGTAAAGTCTCTCGACTGCTTACCGTCACCGTTGATGGTAGGCTGCTCACCCATAATGAGCATCTTTATAAACTTAGGGATAACTGCAGCATAGAAGCCGTGGGGATCCTGACGTCTTCCGAACACATTAAAGTATCTGAGACCGTATGTATCAAGACCGTAGTGCTTTGTATACTGCTTTGCCCATTCTTCGTCGCATCTCTTTGTGAGAGCATAAGGAGAAAGGAGATTACCCTCTCTGCCCTCTGTTTTGGGAAGATTGGGCTCATCGCCGTAAACGGAGGAGGAAGATGCGTAAACGAACTTCTTAACGCCGTTCTGTCTTGCTGCTTCCATCATATTGAGCGTACCCTGGATATTATTTGCACAGTAGAAAAGGGGCATTTCAATAGAACGCGGTACACTTCCCCACGCCGCCTGATTGAGAACATAATCAACGCCCTCGCAAGCCTTCATACAAGTATCCAAATCCTTGATGTCACCCTTCATAAATTCATAATTCGGGTTATCGGCGAACATATCAACATTCTGTTGCTTACCTGTTGAAAGGTCATCAAGGCATCTTACCTTATAGCCAAGATTTAGAATTGCTTCACAGAGGTTTGAGCCGATAAAGCCTGCACCGCCTGTTACAAGAAACTTTGAATTTTCAGGAAACTTTAAATGCTTATATCCCATTTTTACTTACTCCTTAAATCTTAATACATTACTACAGAACCGTGGGATGCAGAATATACATTCGCAGCTCTGTCAAATCCGTATTTATCATAATATTTTTCATTCAGAACAGAGATTATGCTTTCTGCCTTTGCCTTTTCAACAAGGGCAACAACACATCCGCCAAGCCCCGCACCCACAAGTTCGCTTCCGAGAACACCTTCTGTTTCGTCGAGCGTATCGCAGAGATAGTCAATTTCAGGTGTTGAGCAGTCATATGCACCGTACTGTAGAGCAACATCAGCATTATCCTTTGAAAGCTCGTCCAGCATTTCATCGGTAACCTTAAGTCCTGTCAGTCTATCGCCGTTATGGCTTATCTTCATCATTTCGCCAAGCTCTGTATACTTACCCTCTCGAAGAAGCCGCATACATCTGTCGGCTCTTACACATTCCGAAATGCCGTAAAGCGACACTGCCCTGAGATCATATACTCCGGGATCTGCGTGGCTCATAAAAATCTGTTTGATTCTGTCGGAATACTCGGGAAGCATCATTTTGATACCGCCCCTTGTCATCGTTTCGGGAACGGATTTGAGTATATCATAAATTTTGCTGTAGGGTCTTATCTTTGCAAGGTCTCTGAATTCTACAAGACCGTATTCCGGATAAAGACGCTTGATAAGCATAAGGGCAAATTCGTATGAAGCAACCTTCGCATTGAACTTATCCTTGCTTCCCTCGGACTTCTTTGCCTTAATCATACTGTTTGCAACAATAACTGCATACTTATCCGAAAACTCAGCATTTTCTCCCACCTCAAAGGGCTTGAAGCCAAGGTGAACAATTCTGTCGGACCTACCGCACTTCATAGCTGCGTGGTCACCTGCACCGCCTCTGGAGCCTACAAACCACTCGCCTTCACCGCAAAAAGTTATGAAATCCTTGTCGGGAATATTAAGACAGTTAAGGGCAACAACAGCCTCCATTGTAGCAACAACTATACTTGATGAAGAGGAAAGACCTGCCGCAACCGGGATAGTACCGCTTGCCGCCATATCCATACCGCAAAGGGGCATTTCATTATCAAACTGAACTCTTACAACTGCGCTCTTTACGTAGTTTGACCAACAGCCGCCGCTTTCCTGAAGTTCACGAACAACTCTTTCATCATCGAGATAGTCCAGCCACTTATCATATTTCTTTTCGCCGAGAACACGGGAAATGGAAAATGTTCTGTCGGGAAAAACAGAATCTGTATTTGTAATGCTTACCATATCGTCATCACGGGACGAGGATACGAAAACAATATCCTTATCGGTCGCCATTACATTGATTCCGCCGCCTCTGTGGTCAATATGACGTCCCATAAGATTAACTCTGCCGGGTGAACGGGTAATAACAACCTTTTTATCGCCGTACTTTTTGATAAAATGACTAAGCAGTTCAATATATCTTACCTTCTGAGTTTCGGCATTATCGCTGTAAAGCGTTCTGAACTTACCGTCAAGACCTCCCGCTTTAATATCGGAGATAAACTGACTTGCCGTTCTCATAAAATGCTTACTGATTTCGCAAAGCTCAGGCTTTGTACTGTAGGTAAGCATATCCTCCTTGGACTTTACAACATAAATCTCAGCATCATTGTTTGCCGCAAACTTTTCAAGCGCATCGGTGAGATAAATTTCCCCCTGTGCATTGTTTGAGCCTATATTCTCAATAACCTTTACCGCTTCATCAACATCAAAGCAGTAGAGTCCTGCATTAGCATATTTTGAATTGATAACTTCATCGGCACAGAAGGTTTTACCGCAAAGGGTAACATTTGCGCAGGGTTTATTTTCAAGTGCCTTTTTAAGCACTTTTTCTGCCTTCTTTGAATTCAGCTTTGTTGCTGCAAGCACTTCGGCATAGTCCTTTTCTTCTGCTTCACCCAGCTTCATAAGAGCCGCATCCGCAAATTCCACAACGCCGTAAGGCTTTTCATTGACAGTTACAACTCTGCCGCCGTTGAAGTTAGCAGACAACGGCTGAACGCCCCATACCGCCTTTGCATTTTCTGCCTTCTCAAGAAGGTCTGCTATTACGGGAGTAGAAATAATCTTATCACCCATTGAAATGATAACTGGGCCCGAATAACCTACCGTCTGAAGAGCACGAAGACCGCACATAGCAGCGTGTCCAGTACCCTTCTGCTCCTTTTGATATGCATACACAACGCCATTGGTGCCGTCAAGGCAATCCATTACGCTATACGCGTTATGACCGATAACAATTACAAAGCGGGAAACGCCTGCCTGTCTCATATTATCAATAATTCTTTTAATTGTGGGAGTACCTGCACAGTCAAAACAAACCTTGTTTTTAGAGTCATCGTTCATTCGTGTACCTTTACCCGCACACAGAATAATTGCAGCAGCGTTCATATTTTTTTTACAGCCTCCAATAAAGATATCCGGCATTCTCATATGCCTTTCTGTCAAGAAGTCCCTTGATATCAAGAAGAACCTTTCTGCCGGCACCGAAGAACTTATCCATATCGCTCATAGTAAAGTGCGAGAAGTTTTCGTGTGCAACAGCAAGAACAACCGCATCCATTTCCTTTACTGTATCTATATCAACAAAGTCAACACCGTAAAGATGCTTTGCTTCGGCAGCATCCGCCTGAGGGTCTGCAATAGTAGGTTCAATGCCGTATTCGCGCAACTCCTTTACTATATCAAAAACCTTTGAATTTCTTGTATCGGGGCAATTTTCCTTGAAAGTAAAGCCAAGAATTGCAACCTTTGCATTTTTAACTGCCTTTTCTGCCTTGATAAGGCTCTTTACCACATTTTCGGCAACGTATTTACCCATATCGTCGTTTATTCTTCTGCCTGCAAGAATAACCTGGCTATGGTAGCCCATCATTTCAGCCCTATATGTAAGATAATAAGGGTCAACACCAATGCAGTGTCCGCCTACAAGGCCGGGATAGAACTTGAGGAAATTCCACTTTGTTCCTGCCGCTTCAAGCACGCTCTTAGTATCAATACCCATTTTATTGAAGATAATTGAAAGCTCATTCATAAAGGCAATATTAATATCTCTCTGGCTGTTTTCTATTACCTTTGCTGCTTCTGCAACCTTAATTGCATTTGCCCTGTGTACGCCTGCTTCAACAACAAGCTCATACACCTTTGCGACAATATCAAGTGTTTCATCGTCCATACCCGAAACAATCTTGATTATTGTTTCAAGTCTATGCACCTTATCACCGGGGTTGATTCTTTCGGGGCTATAGCCTATTTTGAAGTCAACGCCGCATTTAAGTCCCGATTCCTTCTCAAGTATCGGTACGCACACGTCTTCTGTAACACCGGGGTAAACGGTGGACTCGTATACAACAACGCTGCCCTTAGTAAGGTTTCTGCCAAGGATTTTACTTGCACCTTCAACGGGTGAAAGGTCGGGAGTATGGTCATCATACACAGGTGTGGGAACGGCAACGATGTGGAACTTTGCCTCCCTGAGTTTCGTTTCATCCGCCGTGAATTCAACAGTTGTATTCTTAATTGCTTCATCCCCGACTTCATTTGTGGGGTCGATGCCTGATTTATAAAGCTCAATTTTCTTTTCATTAAGGTCGTAGCCTACAACCTTTACCTTCTTTGCAAAAGCAACGGCTATAGGCATACCTACGTAGCCGAGGCCTACAAGGGATATTTTCTCTTGTCCGTCAACTATTCTTTCGTAAAGATTTGTGAACATAATTCTTCTCCTCTTATTTGTTGTTTATTTCATTCCAAACGGATTTATAAGTATCAAAAATCGTTTCTATTGTATATTCACCAAGCATCTTTTCTTTTGCCTTAAAAGCAAGTTCATTTCTGAGATTCTCATCGCTCAGTACTTTTTCAAAAGCAGTTTCCAAATCATCGACGTTTTTAGGTTCAACAACAATTCCGCATCCACAGAGCATATCGGGAATTGCACCGACACTTGTTGCAACAACAGGTGTTTCAAGAGCCATTGCCTCAAGCACCGCATTTGGAAATCCTTCTGTGTAGCTGGGGAGCGTAAACACCATTGCTTCAGACACAAGCTTCATTGCCTCATCGTGTGGCTTTTCGCCATCAAAAATCACGTTTTTACAGGAATACTTTTCCTCCAGCTCTTTTTTATAATCTTCGTTATATGGACCGACAATTCTAAGTGTCCAGTCAGGATATTTCTCGGAAACTGACTGCCAAGCACAAAGAAGCTCTCCAACGCCTTTTGCTTTTATAACCCAACCAACAAAGACAACCTCTTTCCTTTGCTCTTTTGTGATTTCAACGTCGGAAATTTTATTTATGTCAAACGGATTAGGTACATAGCAAACATTTGCTTCTGGAGCGTATTTCTTTACAGTTTCAAGCGTCTTAGTATCAATCACCATCACCTTGCTCGCAAGTCCCATTGCTTTTTTAAGACGTTTCCACTCGCCTGTGTTATTCTGGGAAATTTCTGGAATACGTCCGAATCTTGTATGATAAACCGTCGGTACGTCCATCTTCCTTGCAGTTTTCAGCATCATTATGTCACGAAAAGTTGCAAGACTGCCACTGGTGGTCATATGTACAGCATCATACTTTTCTGCCTTCAACATAGTTTTAAGCTGCTTATTCATTTTGAACATTTCTAAACCCTGAACAACAACTCTGTCCCACAGTGTTCTGCCTTCCATACTGCGCTTTTTGGGTGCTGTATTCACAAAGGACAGTTCAACTCCGTCAACGCTCTTTACATATTCATCCATGAGCTTTGTCCAGTTTGCAATTCCTCCGTATGGCGGAGGAACGGGTACTACCATACAGATTTTCATACATTCCCCTCCTGTTTACAGGAATCTTTCAACACCTGAACGTATTTATTGGGACACACATCAGCTGAAGCATATTTACAAACATATGCTCTTGCCTTACATTCTTTGTTTTCATTACTTGCTTTTATAATTGCCTCGGCAAGTGCCTTCTTATCTTCGGGAGATACGGTAATACCTGCACCAGATTCCTTTAAAACATCTGCAAGTTCACTATCGGTATCAAAGCTTGCAATAATTGGTGTATTGCATGCCATTATGCTCCAGGTTTTACTTGGCATACCGCTGCCGCTGACACCTTTTTTACAGGTAATCAGAGCAATGTCGCCAAGGCTGTATACCTCAGGAACACGGTTCGGCGGCAAAAGAGGATTGATGATGACATTATTCATGTCCTTTGCCTTTTGCTTTGCCGCTTCAAATTCCGCACCGCCGCCGAAAATAACAAACTGCACATCTTCATTATCCTTCAAAAGTTCTGCCGCACGAAGCACAACATCTGCACCCTGAGCAACACCGAAGTTGCCAGCATAGACAACAACAAACTTGTCACGCGGTATATCAAACTCATCATATAGCTTGTTATCTTCTTTAGCCACGGGTTTTACCAAGTTTGTATCAATCCAATTAGATACGACGACTATTTTCTCTTCGAACACACCCTTTTGCATGATATTTCTTTTCATGCTCTCGCTTATAACGATAATCTTTTCTGCACCATTATATGTTGCATTCTCGATTTTTCTTCCTATCTTCCATGCAATTGATTCCTTGCCCGAAATTCCAGTTGTTATCAGCGAGTCAGGAAAGATATCCTGCAAATTATACACAAACTTCGCACCGATTTTCCTTGCAACCTTACCTGCAAGAAGTCCTTGAATAGGCGGCGTACTTACAGCAAAAACGACATCAGCTTTATACTTTTTGGCTATAAAATAAGTTTTGAAATCACAAATGAAATATCTGATAAAACGCATAAGTGTACTTGTTTTTTCTTCTCCAAGAGGAAATCGGTGAACCCTCACTTTTCCGTCATACATACTTTCTTCACGGAGAGACAAATACTTTTTTCTTGTTTCGCTATCAATACCTCTAGAAGGAACCGGACAAATCACATCAACTGTATGACCATCTTCAACAATGGATTTGAGTATATCCTGTTCAAGGTGTGTATACGCAATGTTTTCCGGATAGAAATAGCCGTTCAAAAACAGAACTCTCATAAATTAACCCCTATATCGGTATTCATTCATCTTTCTGCCCTCGTGGGTTTCAAACCTTTTTTCAAGAACAAATCCGTTTTTCAAATAAAAGTTATTGGCCGCATCATTATTCACCGCATCTGTTTCCAAGGCTATATACGCATATTTATCAAAATCAACTCTTGCCTTAAGTGCATCAACAAGTTTTGAGCCAATACCAGATGATTTATTACAAGGCTTGACGCCAATGGAGGCAAGTTCAACATATTCTTCCGTTCGCGCACTCTCACTTGGTTTCAAAAACGCTCTAACCAACTTCATAAATACCGTTGGTTTTCTAAAAAAAGCTCCAAGGCTAAACCAAGCAAACGAAACAAGTTTTGTCTTTATCATATGCTTATAAAGACCACTTATATCTCCGGAATATGCAACAAAACCAACGGTTTCATCATTTTCATCATAAGCAATAAGAATGTCCGACAAGCTATGAGTACAATACGAAGAATACATTTGCTTTAGGAAACCCTTTCCCATAAATGTAAGAAAAAAACCTTCAAAGGTTTCGAGATGTATCTCAACAATTTCATCTATAACTTTTCTGTCGTTTTTGTCAATATCACATATACGTATCATTCAATATATACCTACTCAACACTGATTTTTTCTTTTGTTTGGTCGGAATCTTTCGGTTGTTCTTTTACAGGTGCAACATAGTCGCCCTTATAATCCTTACCAAGAACTGCAAACACAGTCATAAACATAATTTTCATATCGCCCCAAAAGCTGAACTCTTCAATTGCTTTCAGATTATAATACATTTTTGCAGGCAACACATCTTCCACATATACTTTATCAACGTCCTCTGCATTTTCCAGAAGCACATCCTCGTCCTTGTAGTAAATGCTTGCAAGACTTGTCACACCCGCCGGAAGAAGCAACGTAGCCATCATTTCGGGAGTATACTGCTGTGTATACCTTGAAACCTCAGGTCTTGTTCCTACAAAGGTCATTGTACCGCGAAGCACATCAATAAGCTGGCAGAGTTCATCCAGTCTGCATTTACGTATTAATTTTCCTACCCTTGTAATTCTTGAGTCCGAACCAACTGTAACAAGAAACCCCTTGTCGGCATCCTGAACCATAGAGCGGAACTTGAATATCCTGAATTTTTTATTATACTGTGTAAGTCTTTCCTGACGGTAAAACACCGGTCCTTTGCTGTCAATTTTTATAGCAACAGCAAGAATAACAAAAACAGGCATAAGAACAATCAGCATAATCAGAGATACTGTGACATCAAAAAGCCGCTTAATAAAAAGGCTCGCTTTTTTGCATTTTAAAATGTCGTAGTATTTTCTGACCTCTTCCGTTTGCATTTCAGGCGGAAGATTCTCCCATTTTCTTAAAAGCATATTATATGTACTCTCTCAGAATTCTTATATAGTTTTCAATCACATAGTCCATCTCTTCATCCGTAAGGCTTGTATTGAGAGGAAGAGTGATTTCATTCTTGAAATATTCGTATGCATTGGGATAATCCTTGATGTCAAAGCCGAGGTTCTTATATGCCGTATGCATCGGAAGCGGCTTAAAATGAACATTGGTTGCAATACCGCACTCTGCCATTTTTACAATAATCTCATTTCTCTGTTCAAGGCTTATACCGGGAATTCTTGTCATATAGAGATGTCCCGAGGAATTATAATCATCTGTGTAATGATTAAGAACACCGATACCCAAAGACTCAAATACCGCATTATACTTAGCAATCATTGTCCTTCTTCTCTCAAGCATACCGCCGTAGCGTTCAAACTGTTTTAGACCGATTGCCGCCATAATATCAGTCATATTACACTTGAACCAAGGACCTACAACATCATATTCCCAGGATCCGAGCTGTGATTTAGCAAAAGCATCCTTACTCTGACCGTGAAGTGAAAGCAGCTGGAATTTCTTGTAAATCTCATCATTGGAAATACCATCTATTGTTCTCCAGGTAAGAGCTCCGCCCTCAGCCGTTGTAAAATTCTTAACGGCGTGGAAAGAAAATGCTGTAAAGTCCGCAACATTTCCAAGCATTCTGCCTTTATACTCAGCACCGAAGGAATGAGCAGCATCCTCGAGTATTATAACCCTTCCGATCGCCTTTTGGATATCGTTACTCGGTTTAAACAAGCTTTTCTTTCGTTCAACGATATCTATAATTCTGTCATAATCACAGGGCACACCGCCAATATCAACCGGGATAACCGCTTTTGTCTTTTCGGTAATCGCTGCCTCAAGTGCATCATAGTCCATCTGGAAGCTATCCTTCTGAGAATCCACAAGAACAATCTTTGCACCGACGTGATCAATTACGGATGCAGATGCCGTATATGTATACGCCGCCGTAATAACCTCATCGCCCTCACCTATTCCAAGCATACGCAGAGTCATTTCTGCGCAGGCAGTCTGAGAGTTAAGACAAACACATTTTTCGGTGCCAATCCACTTTGCAATATTCTTTTCAAGCTGCTTTGTTCTGGGTCCTGTAGTTATCCAACCCGAACGCAGAGCTTCAGCCACCTCGTTTATTTCAAGTTCCGAAATATCGGGAGGAGAAAATGGAATATTCATCATATGCGCCTCATTTTCATTTAAATTTACTTACAAATGAGCATAAAATACCTTTATAAATATACATTGTAATTATACCTCATACGAACGGGTATGTCAATAGAATTCGGTGGTTTTTTACATTAATATTAATTAATTGCCGTTATTTTCGACAATAACAAATCATAACCACCGGCTAAGCCGGTGGTTTGCTCAGGCCTATAAGGCCCTGATA
>CAZTNR010000020.1:0-25547 GCA_964614955.1 uncultured Oscillospiraceae bacterium
CTAATACCGGAGTAGGGAGATTAGCTTGATAAAAAGCGTATGTACCGCACCGATATTGTGTGCGGTACTTTTTATTTTGGAGGTTTTACATATGAAAAACAGTAAAACAAAAATTATGGCAGAATGCGCCCTGCTTGTTGCACTCTCGACGGTTCTCAGCTTTGTAAAAATCTGGAATATGCCCTGGGGCGGCAGCATAACTCTTTTCAGTATGCTTCCCGTATGCTATATTTCGGTTCGCCACGGAATCAAATGGGGACTCGGCTCGTCATTTCTGTATGCTTTGCTTCAGCTTTTCTTCGGAATCGTTCTTGACGGACTTCTTGGCTGGGGACTTACGGCAGGAACTCTTATTGCCTGCATTCTTCTTGACTATGTAATTGCTTTTACGGTTCTCGGTCTTTCGGGCGTGTTTGCAAAGAAGGGCTTTTCGGGAATTATGGCAGGTACAACTCTTACCGTGGCAGCAAGATTTGTAAGCCACCTTCTCAGCGGAGTATATGTATTTGCTTCGGCAGGTAAACTCTGGGAAGGCTTTGAAACGGCAAACACCTGGCTTTACAGCTTTGTGTACAACGGATGCTATATGCTCCCTGAGCTTATTATGACGCTTGTCGGTGCCGCAATCATTTATAAGGCACTTGAAGACAGAAGAATATAATAAATAACTTTTACCGGGGTATACATACGCACCCCGGTTTTTTGTTCCCTTTTGCCGAAGCAGCAAGATAAATGTATATTTTTGTGAATAAATGTATATATTCTAGTCGATTTTGCACAAATTACACAATAAAGTTATGTTCATTTGCACGATTATTGTCAATTTGCCAAAAAATCCATTGACAAGTGTACAAATTATGGTATAATAATTATTGTACCTGTTTATAATAAATTTTCGGTACGTTTTTACGGCTTTTGAAAAATGACTAAAAAGGGCAAGGAACTGTATGCAGGAAAACATAGAAATCAATCAGAAGATAAACAGTCTTGTTTCTGCAGTCAAGAACAATGACACAGCCTCCTTTGTTGAGCTTCTCGGTCATTTTTCCCGTGCAATTTCGGCGCTTGCCTTCTCATTTTCTCTTCCTGCCTCCGAGTTTAAGGATTTGTGTCAGGAGGGAAGAATGGCTCTTTACCGTGCGGCGGTGAGCTATGACGAAAAGAGTGCTATGTTTTCCACCTATGCAATTACCTGTATGACGAATGCTATGACCTCCTTTTCCAAGAAGTATATAGCACAGAATAAGGGAACTGTTTACGGGGTGGATTATGAACTGTATGAGAGCATTGCGGCAGACCCCTATAATTTCTCGACGGACTTTGACCTTTTGTCGCAGGAGGGCTTTGCAGGTCTTTCGGCATATGAAAGAAGGGTTATGAGCTACAGGCTTTACGGCTATAAGGTGTCGGAGATTGCGAAAAAGCTGAATAAAGAACCAAAATCCATAGAAAATACGCTTTTCAGGGCAAGAAAAAAACTGAGAGCATATATCGACGGATAAAATATATGTCACACGTGTAAACGGTCCAAAAGGGCAGAGGCTCGTAACCTCTATGTGGCGAAAAAACAATATACTCAAAGCGAGGTAAAAGGAAATGTACGAAAACAAGACACTGGTCTGCAAGGATTGTGGAGAAGAATTCATCTTTACTGCAGGCGAACAGGAATTCTATGCAGAAAAGGGCTTCCAGAACGAACCCCAGAGATGCAAGGCTTGCCGTGATAAGAGAAAGAGCGCAGCTAAGCCCCAGAGAGAATACTTCACAACAACTTGTGCAAACTGCGGTAAGGAAGCCAAGGTTCCCTTCCAGCCTACAAGTGACAGACCCGTATATTGCAGCGACTGTTTCGCAGCAATGAAGGAAGAACAGGAATAATAAATACTTAAAGCTTATTATTGAATTTACCCGGAATATATTGCTCAGGTGTTATTTTCTGACCGAAAATCGGACCGCGGCACTGTAGTTTGAGTGAGTCTGATTTTTGGCTATTTGAATTTAGAAACTGTAAAGGCCGCTTTTTCAGCGGCTTTTTTCGTTGTGTGGAAAAAGAAATAAAAAATATTTATTTACATAGTTCTTAAATTATGGTAAAATGTTTCCAAAGGAGTGAATTATTCTATGAAAAACAGAGTTTTATGTTTGATTTTGGCATCATTGATGCTTCTTTCGTGCCTTGCGGGCTGTTCCGAAAAGCCTGTAGATGCTGTTGTGGACGAAAAGCCTCAAAGACAAATCAAAAACGTCATTTTTCTTATTCCCGACGGTGCGGGCTACCCGCTTTACGATTTCGCGAATGACGTAAAGACCTCGGGCGGATTTCTGAAGCCTGAGTATATGTACAGAACGCCCACAACAAGCAAGCCTATGACAATGCGTGCGCATCTTGCGGGCAGTATGACAACCTTAAACTATCAGGAAGCACTTACCGACTCTGCGGCTGCAGGTACTGCAATGGCAACGGGTTATAAAACCCTTAACGGCAGAGTTGGTATTAACCACGAGGGAAAGCCTATTGCCAATATTCTCGAGGCGGCACAGTCTATCGGTATGGCAACGGGTCTTGTTGCTACATATGAATGGATGCACGCAACACCCGCTTCCTTCTCTGCTCACGTTATGGCAAGAGACGACTATAAGAACCTTTATCAGCAGATAGAGAACCAGGGAATTGACGTTGTTCTCGGTTCGGGCTACGGTGCAGTAAAGGACTATGCGACAATTGACAATGCAGTGCAGCGTGGATACACAATTGTCAGAACAAGAGAAGACTTACAGAATGTCAAACCCGGCGATAAAATCTGGGGTGATGCGACAAATAACAGCTCGCCTTACGATATAAACCTAACAGCCGAACAGCCCACCCTTGCACAGATGACAAAGGCGGCAATCACAGCTCTCAGCTCAGATGAGGACGGCTTCTTCCTTATGGTTGAAGGCAGTAAGGTTGACACAGGCGGACACGCCAACGATGCGGTAGTAACAACAAGTGAATACCTTGCCTTTGATGCGGCATTCAGAGCTGCTGTGGCATTTGCCTCTCAAAGAACGGATACGGTTGTTCTTGCGGCTCCCGACCACGATACGGGCGCTATGAAGTATGACGAAATCCCCGACCTTGCGGGAGCAGTCGTAAATGTTCAGATAGGTACTGACCCTGGTTTTATTGAATGGGGAACAACAAGCCATTCAACACAGCAGGTTGGCGTATGGATGTACGTTCCAGAAGGCGTTGACGTTATTGAAGGGCTTAATCCTGTTCTTGGCGACACACCCGAAACAAGAGCAAATTATGTTATAGACAATACAGACCTTGCGCCTTATATTGCAAAGCTTCTCGGTGTTGACCTTGATGAGCTTACAAAAGAGCTTTTTGTTGATGTAACGGATATAGGAAGATACTCTTCTGCTGTAGGCAAGTTTACATTCAATAACGGCAAAAAGTATGTGTATAAGAATCAGTCGTCATACTTTGAAAACGGCAAGGAAATCAGCCTTGACGGCAAGGTAACGCTTGAAGCCGGCGGCAGATTTTATGTTCCCTCCTGTATGGTAACAGAGGAAGATTTAAAGCACGTAAATAAAGAGGGCGAAGCTGAAATTCTCGGCTCGGGTACTGAAAATGACCCCTATATTATCGACGACGAATGGAAGTTTGTTGAATTTACGGGCGCACTTCTTTCGGGCACCGATTACAGCGGAAAATACTTTAAGCAGACACGTGATCTCAACCTTGCAGGTAACAGAGATTATCCCGGTATGGGCAAGGATGCAACCTTTGCGGGCGTTTATGACGGCGGCGGATATAAGATAAATGTAAATCTTGTAACAACAGGCGACCAGTGTGTTTTCCCATATGTAACGGGTACTGTTATGAACCTCGGTACAACGGGTAAGATATTCTGCTCAAGTGTTCTTGACAGCGCATATACTGCAGGTATTGCACGCTCTGTAAGAGATACGGGTAAGCTTCTTAACTGCTATTCCACTATTGATATCAACGGACATATTGTCCGCGGAATTGCCTCCACAAACTACGGTGTTATAGAAAACTGCTACTTCGGCGGAAAGCTTACATCGAGAAACAGCAGTGCCGCAATAGCCGGAGCATCCGGAGGAACATTCAAGAATTGCTATTTCTCCAAAGACTGCGGTACATCTCAGAGCGGCGACGGAATTGTAAAGGTATCGGCAGAGGAAGAAGCGACACTTTACGAAAAGCTTAATGCAGGAAGAGCCGAAATTGAAGCCGATACAAAGCTCAGTTACTGGAGAGCATCGGAAGCCTCTGCTCCCGAGCTGTATGTTCCCGTTCCCACCGTTTCAAGGGTTGTTCTCGCACAGAAGGACGTGACGGTAAATAAGGGCGACGGGCTTCAGTTTACTGCAACCGTTGAGGGTGAATTTGAACCCTCGCAGGCAATTGTATGGTCACTTGAGGGTGCAAGCTCAAACGGCAAAAGCATAATGTATGAGGACGGCTTCCTTTATATTGATGCAGAGGAAAAGGCTGAGAGCTTTACCGTTATTGCAAAGAGTGCCTACGACGGAAGTGTTACGGATATTACAACCGTCACAGTCGGTGACCAAGCTGTGGCAGAGCCTAACGGAAGCCGTGCAAGACCTTATCTTATCACTTGTGAAACAGATCTTCTCGTACTTACCAATGTGATTCTTTCCGGTAAAACACTCTCGGGTCTCTGGTTCAGTCAGACGGCAGACCTTGATATGACTTCTGTTGACGGATATAACGGAATTCCCGGCGATAAATACTTTGACGGAATATATAACGGCAACGGCTATAACATAAAAGTTGCAATTTCCTCAGATGCTGATAACAGCCCCTTCGGTACGGTGGGCGGTATGCTTCTCAATATTTCAACATCGGGTACGGTTGAGGGAGTTACAAGACCTGCAGGTGTTGTAAGAAAGATAACCCAAAGCGGTAAGATTGTCAACTGTTTTTCAGATGCGACGGTGACGGGTGTTGATGAGGCAGCAGGTGTTGTGCGCTCTGTATACGGATTTGCGGCAAACTGCTTCTATGCAGGCTCCGTTTCTGCAACAAGTGCTTACCCCTGTACCTATATCCAGACAGACGGCTTTGGTATTCATAACTACAGCATAGGCAAGGACCACTATGTCAGCGGAGACGAAACTGTAGTTACAAAAGAGGAGCTTGAGGGGCTTTCGGGCTTGCTCAACAACGACAGAGCCGAATCGGCGTCTCTTGCAGGTATTGCAAGCGAGCTTATTTGCGACTGGGCTCCCGATGCAGAAAACGGCGCTGTGCTTGTAAGAAAGTAAAAATCAAATAAAAATTACGCAGGACTTTGTCCTGCGTTTTTTCGCGGATAAATTTCAAAGGAGTGTGAGAAACTAAACAAAAAAGTCAAGAGGTAAAAAATGAGCAACAATAAAATGTCCGAAAACACGGAAAACATCCGCGAGGTCGGTGCTGTCAGAACCGACTCAAAAAACGCACGTATACACACCCTTGTAATTGCAGGGCAGGTGGAGGGGCATTACGAGCTTCCCAGCCAGACAAAAAGCACAAAGTACGAGCACGTTATTCCTCAGCTTGTGGAGGTTGAGGAAAGCGAAGAAATTGACGGTCTTCTGATGATTCTCAATACCGTCGGAGGAGATGTGGAGGCAGGTCTTGCCATAGCCGAGCTTGTGTCGGGAATGAAAAAGCCGACGGTGTCTCTTGTGATAGGCGGCGGACACTCAATAGGAGTTCCCCTTGCCGTATGCACAAAGAAAAGCTTTATTGCACCCTCTGCCACAATGACAATTCATCCCGTTAGAACCAACGGACTTGTGATAGGCGTTTCGCAGAGCTTTACAAATCTTATCAAAATGCAGGAGAGGATAACTGATTTTGTGGTAAAAAACTCGAAGGTCACAAAAGAACGTCTTAATAAGCTTATGCTTGAAACGGACGAGCTGGCTGCGGATATAGGTACGGTCATTGACGGCATTTGCGCTGTAGAAATAGGTTTAATCGACGAGGTGGGAAGCCTCGGCGATGCCCTCTTTTCACTTCATGCTATGATAAAGCAAAACAAAAAGGGCAGCTGATTCAGCTGTCCTTAGTTATGTTGTTTATAAAGCTGTTTGCCTTTGTCAGAATATCCCTGTCGTGCTTGAAATTGAGGATAGAGAGGGCTTCTTCAAAGGTGACAAGCCTGTATTCCGAGATTTCCATTATGTTCATCTGTATATCTTCGACCTTGAAATTGGCAAGATAATAGACCGCTTTTTTCTTGATAAAGCCGTTTATGAGGTAATTGTAGCTTTCTCTGAAGCCGTCAATGACCGTTGTTTTTACACCCGTTTCTTCATAGACCTCTCTGAGAGCTGTCTGCTTTTCGTCTTCGCCGAGCTCGATATGTCCCTTGGGAAAGCCTATGTGTCCCGAAATGTTCGTGATAAGTATAAACTTGCGAAGTCCGTCAACCTCTGTATACATAACAGCTCCGCAGCTCTTTTCGTAGTAGCACACATATTTGTATCTGTCGGAAGGCAGATATTTGCCGAGAAGAGAAATAAGTCTCGGTTCGTAGATAATTGTTCTTTCGGGCGCCATTATCCAGACGTCCTCTTCCTCTTCAAGCCTGTCCTTGGCAACGGCGATAACCTGTCCCCTGAAGCTTGTGCAGGGCTCATTTACTCCGATTATGTATGCCTTGTTTTCTTTACCTGCGTATACTGCCTTGCCGCAGTTGAGGGTTCCGGCACGTCTTTTGTCGGCATAGAGATAATAGGTGCCTGTTACGGTAGCATCATAAACTCCGCCAAGAACATTTTTCGTGCTCTTTGTAGCATTGAATTCATTAAAGCTCATTTTTACCAGTCCTTTTCCCGCAAAAATGCAGGAACAATAAAGTCATTTTTACATATGCAAAAATTTTCACTGACTAAAGTATATCACAAAAGAATATATATATCAATATTTTTTTGCATATTTCACGTTATGTTAACTATATTTGTATATTATCCCTAAAAAATCTAAAGGTACGCACTTTAAAAAGTAAAAATAATAAAAACACACTGTCTCTTGCAATATAAAAAAATATGTGTTATACTAACTGTATAAACAGGGGGAAGGTAGGGATGACGGTGACGGTTTTATATATAATTCTTGCCGTTGTCGCTATAGCTTCGGCACTGCTCGTGTTTGTTCTTGCATCGCCCTTGTCGCTGAGGATAAGATATGTTGAGTCCTTGGAGGTTTTCGCAGGGCTTTCCTTTGTAAAATTCAAAGTTTTTCCGAAAGCGGAAAAGCAAAAGAAGAAGCAAAAGAAAAAAGTAAAGAAGAAGGCGAAAACGCCTGCCCCGAAAGGCAAAGAAACCGAAAGCGGAAGCAGTCGTCCCCAAAAGAACGGCACAGATATAAAGACCGATGCTAAAAAAGGCTCTGTAAAGGAAACATTGACACTTGTGCTTGAAATAGTGAAGAGCGTATTTGACACCTTCGGAAAAAGAACACAGATAAGCATTGATTTACTTAAGGTTGTCATTTCAAAGCCGGATGCCGCCGATACGGCGATTCAGTTCGGACTGTGCACAGGTATTGTGTCAAATCTGCTTGCTTTTACCTCCAATTTCAGAAAAGCAAGCATAAATGAAGAAAATATTCTTGTTGAACCTGATTTTATAACAGGAAAGAGCAGTCTTGAGCTTGACATTACATTAAAGATATGCACCTTCTTCCTTGTCAGAAGTCTTATTGGTGGATATATAAAAGGAATATTACACAAATAAATAACCGGAAGGGATAGAAAACAATGACAAACAATATTGCAGATACAATAAGACAGGCACTCGGCGAAGTTCGTTCAATGGCTGACTCCCAGACAATAATCGGAGAACCTATTGTTGTTGGCGACACAACACTTATTCCCGTATCAAAGATATCAATCGGCGTGGGACTTGGCGGCGGAACATACGGCAAGAATACAGATAATAATGCAGGCGCAGGAGGTACGGGTCTTACCGTTTCACCCGTTGCGTTTATTGTAATCAACAAGAACGGAGCTGCATCTATTCTCAATATCGGCACCGATGTTGTGTCAAGCCCAAAGATTGCCGGCACCGTAAACGAAATTGATAAGGCTCTTGACGATGTTCCCGAAATCATTTCCAAGGTAAAGGGGCTTTTCAAGAAGGACAAGCAGGAAACCGAAACGGTTGTTGAAGAGGTAACCGTAACCGAGGAAACTGTAACAGAATAAAAAAGAACGCATCCGGAAGGGATTGTGTTCTTAGCGTAGTTTATTGAAAATGACCGTCACAATGAAGTTGACGGTCATTTTCGATTATTATAGTGAGTTTGGGCTACCGCACAACAATATTTGTGCATACCAATGCAATGCTGATTCTCTCCTGAAAAAAGTGCATAATATCAGTTCTGATTTTGGAAATTAATTGCCACTATTAAATTTAATGAGAGTATCCCAGTCGATTGAACCGTCTTCCTTGCAATACTTAATGGTAAATTCTCTTGTCATACGGTTTTCCGCTTTGCTATAAGCATCTTCAAACTCTTTCACATATTCGTCTGGGCGAGTGCCCATAAACTTAATGATTTTGGTATAGAAATCCGCATCGCCTGTGAGCCATTCCCAAAAATCCTTACCTGCCAGTTCAAGATAAAATTTCTCTTTACCTGCCTTGGTTTTCTTTTTGCCGTAACCGTAACCAACTACCGGCAAATATGCTTTTCTGGCCTGCTGTGCTCGTTTTTGTGCGGATTGGAAATTCTGTTCCTGTCGCTTTCTGCTATCCGCATTAAAAACGGATGTGCCACTTTTTACGGCAATACTGTAAATAGTGTTGTCCTTATCTACTGTAATATCAACACCTTCAGTAACCGCCTTTTGACCGCCAGAAACAACTATCGCAATCGGTTCAAAGAAACAGTTACCGAAAACGGTTTCCTCACTTGATGATATGTAGGCGGCGAGAATACCATCCACAATCTGTCCTGCACTATTGATACCCTTTGCACGATACAGATAGGGGTTTTTCCTTTTGAGAATCTTGTCAACATCAATGTTGTCAAGTGTTCTGGTTAATGCGGTATAAAAATCGGTTAAGGCAGTACCAACCGCCTCAAACACCGCTTTTTCATCATAACTATCATTTAATGGCTCTATGTTCAACATTTGCTTGTTCCTCCAACTCGGATGGCATTTTGGATTTTATCGTGTATGCCTGTTCCTCTAATTCGTTTGACAACGATTTCCTGTTCACCGTTTGCAACTGCGACCAGAGTTTCACCTATTGCACGTGCAAGACCAACAGGAACGGCATTCCCAATCTGGCGGTATTTATCAACCGTTGTACCAATGAATTTCCAATCATTTGGGAATTGTTGAATACGTGCATATTCAGCCACACTCAACGGTCTATCCTTTGTGGGATGACACATCATTGTTGCCTTTTGCACAGGACTTGTTACCACCGTAGGACTTGGTTGCGAATAAGACAAACGGCGATAAAAACCGACTTTGCCACCACCAGAGGAATAAGCACCGCCCATAGCATCTTGCAAAATGTCAGTAGGTAGGTTCTTCCAGTTTCCACCTTCAGGAACCATTTTCAAAAACTGCAATCTGCTATCGCTGAATGTAGCACATTCACCATCTGCATTTTCAAGATCTTTTATCACATCACCCAGAGTAACCCAACGATATGCAGGATTCTGGTGTATACGGAAATGGGTAGGAGCAGGAAGGAATATATCCTCGTTATCTCTGCTGCCTATCATAACAAATCTTTCACGGAACTGCGGAACACCATAATTGACAGCATCCAGAACCCCGTAAACCGTTTTATAATTCAGTTTGCGGAATTCATCCAGAATAACATCCAATACTTTGGTACTGGTGTTGTTGCCGTTTTCATCCTTTAATGCGGAACTCATCAACCCTTTGACATTTTCCATCACAAAGAAACGTGGGCGGATTTCATCAATCATCCTTACAAATTCTTTGAACAAACTACCTCTGGGGTCATTGATGCCTAACCGCTTACCAGCCGTTGAAAACGGTTGACAAGGAGGCCCTCCACAAACTAAAAACGGTTCCCCGACTTTCATACCCACCTGTTCCAAAATGGAATCAGCAGATATGTTTCGTATATCTCCCGCAATACCCTTATGCCCATTTGCGAGCATAGTCTGGATGCAGGAACTATCAAAGTCTTGACCTATTTGTATATCAATTCCTGCCTGCATAAGACCCAAATCCAGACCCATTGCACCAGAAAACAAGGATATCGATCTTAAATCCATTTCATTACCTCTCAAAGATAGTTTTTCTAATTATATCACAATATCTGTACCAATTCAAGATTTTTCAACATAAAAACGCAAGGTTTCCGAATTGCAACCTTCCGTAAAAAACTCCGTTAAGGACATCACGCTTTCGGGATGCGTTTTCTTTATATATTTTTCGGAAGCTCTGTTACGAGATTCTTTTCAAGAAGATGCTGACAAAAAGCGTATTCTATAAGAGAGAATTCAAGTGTTTCCGAGTCGTAATCCGCAATTGAAACCGAGGCGTTGGGAACCCATTTGAGGTTTACGATTTGGGTTATGTCAAGTCCTTTCCAGACACAGCCCATAACCCTTGCAGGGGTTGCGTGGGTTCCGATAAGAATTGTTTTGCCTGCATTTTCTCTGACCATTCTTTCGACTGTCTTTCTTACTCTGTCGGCTAAGTGTCTCACACTTTCACCGCCGGGACAGGTGCAGTTGCCAAGGTCGTTTTTCCATACGGCGTAGTCCTCGGGGTATTCTACAACAATGTCGTCAAACTTCATTTGCTCCCATACACCGCCGTTGATTTCACGAAGCCCTTCTTCCTTTGTGACGGCAAGCCCGTGCCTTTCGGCAATTATTCTTGCCGTTGAATATGCTCTCGGAATATCGCTGGCAAAGGCGGCATCAATTTTGTAATCCTTTAAGAATTCAGCCGTACACTCTGCTTGAATTAAGCCGAGAGGAGTCAAGTCCGACGGATACTGCCCGTGAAACTCGCCCTTTAAGTTTCCGTCTCCCTGTGCGTGGCGTACCAGAATTATTCTTGTATCAAGCATTTCTATTACCTTCCGTTATATGATAGAGCGCATAGCAACCGTAAGCCTTACGTCGTTGGGCGTAAAGCCTGCTTCTGCAAGAGATGCGGCGTTTGTTTTGTAGCAAAGCTCGGGGGTGTTGTTTTCTTTTGACAGGTGGGCGAGAATGATTTTTTCGGCGCCCATATCCACAAGCTTTGGCAGAAATGCCGCACAGTCGTCGTTTGACAGATGTCCGTGGTCTGAAAGAATCCTTTTTTTCAGTATAAAAGGATAAGAACCGTTTTTGAGCATCTTTACATCGTGGTTGGATTCTATAACGAGACACTTACAGCCCAGAAGATATGATGAAATTTCGGGAGTTATCGCACCCATATCCGTTGCTAAAGCAAAACGTGTGCCGTCGGAAAAGGTGAAATGATATCCGCAGGAGCCCGCCGAGTCGTGGGGCGTTGCAAACACATTTACTTCAAAGCCGCCGAAGGTGATGCTGTCGCCGGGGTCACGGATTTTTGCGTGTCCCGAATAAAGCTCGTCGAGGGGTTCATCAAAGTATGATGCCGACCTTCTGTTGATGTATATGGGAATGTCCGTGTGCCTTGACAGCACAGGCAGACCCTGCACGTGGTCGCAGTGCTCGTGGGTGGTGAGCACTGCACTTATTCTTGAAATATCCGTGCCCACCGATGAAAGGGCAGTGCATATTTTCTTGAAGGAAACACCTGCATCAATCAGTATTTCTTCGTTTTTGTATTGTACGTATACGCAGTTTCCCGATGAACCGGAAAACAGAGGAATTGCTCTGAACATATTCTGATAAGTACCTGCTTTTCATTTTATACAAAGAGTATGAGATAGATGTAGTCTGCAAGCACCGTAAATACAAAGGGTGACAGGCAGACAACAACATTTTTCAGTCTGTTTCTTCTTCTGATTATCAATTCTTCCGGCACTTCCTTGCCGTTCATCTTTGCCTTTCCGATTTCGTTGTTGTGATGGAAAAAGAGAAAGAGATAAAGACATACGCCGAATATGGCAATTATCTGATAAATTGCCATAATGGGGAAGAAGTGCAGGGTATTAAGTAAATAAAAGTAAACTCCCGACACAACCGCAAGATTAAGAATCAATAGAATAAGATATTTAAGCTTTTCCATATTATAAGAGTCTGTCAAGGCAGACAGCACCGTGCTTTCTCACATTGAGAATATAAACCGAGCCTTGTCCGAAGACGCTTTCAAGGGTGTTCTTGTATTCTTCTACAAGCTCTGACGGAACAAAGCTCTGGATTGTTCCTGCAAAACCGCCGCCGTGTACACGCCAGGCTGCCTTGCCGCTGTTTCTGAGAACCTCCGATGCAAGAGCCAACGCCAGGGATAATCCCTGCTCGTCAACATTCTTTGTCGTGTAGACGTTCTGGAGCATTGTAAAGGAGGAAATGCCCGACTCCTTTACTCCCTTGAGGAAGGTGTCAAGATCGCCTGCTGCCAGGGCGTTCTTTTGCATCGTTACTCTCTCGTTTTCGTTATAGAAGTGCATTGCGCGCATTAAACACTTGTCGCCGAGCACACTTCTTATTTCATTTGCCCTTGAAAGAAGCTCTTCTTTTGAAGAATCCCTTAAGAATTCAACACCTAAGATTTTTGCAGCCTTCTTCATATCACCGGGAACGGAAGCATAGTCCTCGTTGAGGTCTGCGTGGTTTCCGCCCGTGTTTACTATACAGAGATTGAGACCGTACTTGTCAAGGTCAAAGGGAAGCTTTTCGACGATTGGATTTTTGGGGTCCTTGAAGTCAATTGCAACAAAACCGCCAACGGCACAGGCAACCTGATCCATAAGACCGCAGGGCTTGCCGAAGTGTACGTTTTCGGAGTACTGTGCAATTTTTGCAATTTCTACGTTGTCGATTTTCCCGTCGTTGTAAAAGTGAGACAGCATATTGCCCACCATATCTTCAAACGCCGCAGAGGAGGAAAGACCCGAGCCCTTGAGTACGTTTGAGGTGGTATATGCATAATATCCGCCGATACCGTGACCGTTTTTCTTAAAGCCGTCGCACATACCGCGGATGATGGCACTTGCCTTGTATTTTTCGTTTTCTCTTACATTTTCAACGTCGGAAAGCGTAACGGTATCCTCGGGAAAGCCTTCGGATTTTATACCGATAACGCCGTCGTTGTTAGTGGCGGCAACGGATATGATGTCAAGACTTATAGAGCCTGCAAGAACCTTGCCGTGGTTGTGGTCGGTGTGGTTGCCCGAGATTTCGCTTCTGCCTGCAACCGAGAAAAGACGTACATCGCCGTAGGATTTGCTGCCGTAGGTATCTTCAAAACCGTCGGCACAGGATATGTATCTTGCCTTTACTGCTTCAAGGTCGCAGTTTTTGCCGTAAAGCTCAAGAAAAGCCTTGTCGTATGAGCCGCCTGAAATGGCGGATTTTAATTCTTTGATATTCATAGGAGTTGCTCCGTAAATTGTAATTTGTAAATTCCCGATGCCGATGCTTGGTATCGGGAATTGGTCATCTGTTAAAGTAAATATATTTTCGAGTATGACTCCGTCGGTGCCGTAATTTTCCTGCCGTCCGCCTTATTGACGGCAGGAAAAAGTTATTTGCGCGACACCTGAAGCCGGATTATAGAAAAAACTGCCCGCGAAAATGCCCGCGGGTGTTACCCGTTAGTCTTTGAAGAATGCAACAAATGCGTTGTAGGAGGACCAGATGTCAGTCTTTGCAACTACTTCAACGGGAGCGTGCATTGAAAGAACGGGAACACCGACGTCGATAACGTCAATGTTGAGCTTTGCAAGAATCTTTGCAACGGTTCCGCCGCCGCCCTGGTCAACCTTGCCCAGTTCGCCCATTTGCCAGATAACACCTGCATCGTTAAAGAGGTTTCTTACGTAGCTGACAAATTCTGCGTGTGCATCGTTTGTGCCGCCTTTTCCGCCGCCGCCGGTGAACTTTGTCACACATACGCCCTTGTTGATAAAGGCAGAGTTTCTTGCTTCATATACACCTGCAAAATTGGGGTCAAAGCCTGCGTTAACGTCGGCTGAGAGACACTTGGAGTTTGCAAACATCTTTCTGGGATTCTGACCTGCATTTATGCACATTTCTTTCAGCATATCTTCAAATGCAAAGGAAGTCATACCTGTATTTGTATCTGAGCCTGTTTCTTCCTTGTCGGCAAAGATTGTAACAGATGTGTGTTCGTTCTTGCCTGCAACATCCGCGATAGCTGTGAGGATGGGATATGCGCACACTCTGTCGTCGTGACCGTATGCACCGATAAGGCTTCTGTCAAAGCCTACATCTCTCGCCTTTGAAACGGGAACGAGTGTAAGCTCGCTGGAAAGGAAGTCTTCTTCCACGATGCCGTACTTTTCGTTAAGAAGTGCGAGCACATTGAGCTTTATCTTTTCTCCTACTTTTTCGTCGTCGAAGGGACGGCTGCCACAGAGGATGTTAAGGTCTTCACCGGAGAATGCATTGTAGAGGGGCTTGCCTGCCTGATCCTTGCCGAGGTGAGGAAGAAGGTCTGTGATATAGAAGATGGGGTCATTGTCATCTTCACCGATGCATACTTCAACCTTCTCACCGTCTGCCTTCATAACAACACCGTGAAGTGCAAGGGGAAGGGTTACCCACTGGTACTTCTTGATGCCGCCGTAGTAGTGTGTCTTGAAGAAAGCAAGATTGTTGTCCTCGTAAAGGGGATTCTGCTTGAGGTCGATTCTTGAGGAGTCAACGTGAGCAGCAGCAATATGAACACCCTCCTCAAAGCTCTTCTTGCCGACTACAACGATGTAGATAGCCTTGCCTCTGTTGTTGAGGTAGAACTTGTCGCCCTTCTTGTACTTCTTGCCGTATTCAAAGGGCTTGAAGCCGTTCTTTTCAAGATATTCAACAGCGTATGTTACGCTTTCTCTTTCTGTCTTTGCCTTGTCAAGGAACTCCTTGTAGCCTTCACAGTAGTCGTAGCATTCCTTAACCTGTTCCTCTGTCATAATGTCGTAGGAATACTTTTTTGTCATACAGAGGCTTTCCTTTAAAAGCTCGCCCTTGGACTTTTCGGGAGCCTCTGTCTTTTTCTTTGTAGCCATAATGATTTCTCCTTTTTGTGTTTATATTTCAAAAATAATTTTCTTCAAAATAAAGCTCGATATACTTGTTCTTTGCTTTTATAACCTTTTCGACGTACTCTCTTGTTTCCTTGAAGGGAATGTGGGTAAGAACGCCGTTTTCGGAGTATTCCGGGTTGTCTAACCATTTGCGGACATTGGCAGGTCCTGCATTGTATGCTGCAAGAACAGTTTCCCAGGAGCCGAATTCCGAATAGAGCATATCAAGATAATAAGTGCCGTATTTGATATTTACATCGGGTGTATATAAAAGATTGGGGTTGTCGGATGGATCAGAATTTTTTTCGCAAAGCCAAAGAAATGTTTCGGGGGTAATCTGCATAAGACCTACGGCACCCTTGGGGGATACGGCATCGCTTTTGAACTTGCTTTCGGTTTTGATGACTGCAAGTATCAGCTCTTTGGGAACCGAATAGTCTTCGGCATAACCCTCTACAATTTCAAGGTACTCAACCGAATGGCTTTTCTTTTCTATCGAATTGTCAATTTTTGTCCATAGCAGGGCAATTACTGCCGAGGCAATAAGAAGCCCGATAATTGTCAGAGTCTTTTTCATAAAACAGACCTTTCGTTTAAGGTTGATTTTTAAGTAACGGTTCAATAAAAGCTTTTGCCTTCTTTATCAGCGAACTCAGATTTCCGTTGTTGGCAATTATATGTGTGCATCTTTCTTTGAAGAATTTGTCGTCGGGCTGGGCATTGAGCCTGAGCTTTGCGCTTTTCTTATCAATTCCGTCACGCTTTAGTATTCTTTTCAGCCTTGTTCTGTGGGGCGCGACAATACCGAGTGTGATGTCGCAAAGCCTGTCGGCGCCGCTTTCAAAGAGCAGAGGGGCGTCGATTATTGCAATTCTTGCGCCGTCCTTTTCAACCTGCTTTTGCCAGCTTTTTATTTCCTCCATTATGTAACGGTGGGTGATTTCGTTTAATCTGTTATGATTATCTTCATCGGAAAAGGCAATTGAAGCGAGTATTTTTCTGTCAAGCTCACCGTCACAATCGAGTATTTCGTTTCCGAAGCACTCGCAAAGCTCACTGAGACAGGGCTTTCCCTTTTCGACTACCTCTCTTGCCGTACGGTCGGTATCAATGCAGACAACGCCGTCATATGTGCAGAATACACGGGAAAATTCTCCTTTTCCCGCACCGCTCTGACCTGTCAAGCCTATTGTAAGCACCAAATACCACCACTTTTCTATAATTGAATTACGTTGAATCCCGCAGCTCTCAGCATTCTGTTGTAAATTGCAAGGGATATACCGTCTGTTGTTTCGGGAAGAACGGCATAAACTATGTCAATTCCTTCGATTTCGTCTGTGCTTCTCAGAGCATCAAACATTTTTACGGCATATTCGTCCTCGTTCCTTCGGCTGCCTACGCATATTACTCTTGCCGATTCCTCGGGAGCATCTTCGGTAAAGCATATTATGCCGCAGTTTTCGGTTTTATATTTTTCACAAAGAAATGTCCGTATATTTTCCCTGCTTCCCTTTATGAGTGTAACGCCCACATCCGGTGCATAGTGCTTGTATTTCATACCGGGAGACTCAGCAGTCTCACCCTCTTTAAGCTGTTCAAGCACGGCGTCGGACATATTCACCTTGCCGAGAAGCTCACATAGCCTTTCGTATGTAAATCCGCCGGGACGAAGTAATTTCGGCGTATCTTCGCAAAGGGTGATAACCGTTGATTCAAGACCTACCGAACAGTCTCCGCCGTCGATAATAACATCGGCTCTTGAGTACATATCGGCAATTACGTGCCACGCCTTTGTGGGACTGGGTTTGCCCGAAAGATTTGCGCTGGGTGCGGATATGGGAAGCCCCGAAAGCTCTATAAGCTTTCTTGCCACAACATTTTTAGGCACTCGCATAGCAACGCTTTCAAGACCCGCCGTGACTATAAGGGGAATAACCTTGCGTCTCGGAAGTATGACCGTCAGCGGTGCAGGCATCTGCGAACGTAAAACATCCGCTTTTTCGTTGCCGTCGGCAAAGGCGTATTTGTCTATATCGCCGCTGTCAGCCACGTGAACAATAAGGGGGTTGTCCTGGGCTCTGCCCTTTGCCGTGAATATGGATGCAACTGCCTTTTCATCAAGGGCGTTTGCACCGAGACCGTAAACCGTTTCGGTAGGGAAGGCTACAAGTCCGCCTTTTTTTATTATTTCGGCGGCAAAGGCTATTTTTTCAATATCATCCTCACCCGAAAGGTCGGGTTTTACTTTGAGTATTTTTGTTTCGTCTAATATCATAATTAATTGAACTGGCTGTTCTGGAGCTTTTCTGCTCTGTCGGCAGTGATAAGGGCATCTATTACACCGTCAAGGTCGCCGTCGAGAATCTGCTCAAGGCTGTAAAGGGTAAGACCGATTCTGTGGTCGGTAAGACGGCTCTGGGGATAGTTGTAGGTTCTGATTCTTTCACTTCTGTCGCCGCTTCCTACCTGACTCTTACGTTCAGAGGAAATTTCTGCTCTCTGCTTTTCTCTTTCAGCATCGAGAAGCTTTGTTCTGAGCATCTTCATAGCCTTGTCTCTGTTCTTGAACTGGCTTCTTTCATCCTGACATTCAACAACAACGCCTGTGGGCTTGTGGGTGATACGTATAGCAGAGTCTGTCTTGTTTACGTGCTGACCGCCGGCACCGCCGCTTCGGAAGGTGTCGATTTCAAGGTCGGCAGGATTGATGTCGATTTCGACCTCTTCGGCTTCGGGAAGAACCGCAACCGTGATAGCCGAAGTGTGAACACGACCCTGAGTTTCCGTTTCGGGAACACGCTGAACTCTGTGAACGCCGCTTTCAAACTTGAATCTTGCGAAAACGCCGTTACCTTCAACCATAAAGGAGATTTCCTTTACACCGCCGAGCTCTGTTTCATTGATGTTCATAACCTCAATCTTGTAGCCCTTGCGGTCGGCGTACATTGAATACATTCTGTATACGCTGTGAGCAAAGAGAGCCGCTTCTTCGCCGCCGGTACCTGCTCTGATTTCGATAATTACGTTCTTGTCGTCGTCCTCGTCCTTGGGAAGAAGGAGAATTTTGAGCTCCTCTGTAATTTTTTCTATAGCTTCTTTGCATTGCTTGTATTCTTCTTCAGCCATTTCTCTCATTTCAGGGTCATTTCCGCTTTCGTCGATAAGCTGCTTTGCACCCTCAAGATTGTTCTGTACAGTCTTGTATTCACGGTACTTTTCTATAATGGGCGAAAGATTCTTGTGCTCCTTCATAAGATTCTTGTACTTTTCGTTGTCCGAGATAACCTCGGGATCCATAAGCATTTCGTTGATTTCTTCAAAATGCTTTTCGGCTTCCATTAAGTTTTCAAACATAGAGGTTTAATTTTCCTTTCGGGTAACATTTTTAATACTTTTCTCGAGCTTGACTCTTGGAATAATCATTTCCCTGCCGCACCCGATACATTTCACTTTTACGTCACTGCCTGCCATAAGCACCAGCATCTGCTTTGCGTTTTTGTCGCAGGCGTGATTTTTTTTCATATTCAGTGTGTCTCCCACACAAAACTGCTTTATTTCCATAACTGATTATTTTTTCACCTCGTCGCCTTCGGTAACACGTCTTATCCTGAGCAAATAAAGAATACATATAACTGCAAGAACGACGGTTGCTATGGCGAGAATATAGGACGTTGAGCTTATGCTTTCATACTGTGATATAAGGGGATTCTGCTGATATTCGAGATATTCCTTGTTGCTTGTGATATATATTTTGTTTTTGACATAGTCCGAAACAGCTTTTTCGGTAAGAAGATGCGCTTCAATCGTTTTGAATATCTTTGAAAGTGCCGCACTCAGGAAGGTAAGCACAGAGATTACGCTCAGAAGCTTTAACATCGGAATTGCCGCCCTTCTCTTTTCTTTGCCGAAAAGCTGCATCATTCTCAGAAGGCATACAAACAGAAGAGCTGCCGAAAGAACAAATTCCGACAGGGCAAGAGCAGAGCAGATATATACCGAGCCTTTGCCTTCAAGCAGGGCAAAATAACTGTAATTGTAGCTTTCGGAGGAAAGCAGATAGTTTATGCCGAGATGAACTCTGTTCATAAAGAGATAGGAAAAACCGGAGAAAGCTGCTGCAAATACACAAAGCACTGACGGCAAAACAAAGCTTTTTCCGCAAAGCCGCGATACGGAAGCGGTAGCTGCAAAGACAATAACAATACCCAAAGCATACGGGATAAGATTTATACCGTCAATAAAGAAGTCGGGTACAAAAACAAAGGAAAGTGTTATAAGAAAATACACAAATCCCATTTTTGCCGACACATATTCTTCTCTGTAGTCTATAAGATAGCTTTCGTATTTTCCTCTTAAAAACGGGGCATAGCTTTTGTCGGCGATAACCCTTATCCAGAGGTCGCTTGTAATAAACAGATAGATAATGCCGAGAATAAGACCGCATACAAGGCAGACGCCCATAACGTACATTGCCATCTGTGCCATTGACATTTTAAAGGAAGCACCTGAGGATAAGTCGAGCTCTGCATCCTGTCTGTATATTTCGCATATCTGCGGTGCAAACTCCAGGATTCTTGTTGCAACCGTAAAGATAAAGGAAAAGGTAAATGCTTCGTTTACTTTTTTGACGAGCTTTTCGCTTCCAGCCCGCATAAGAGTATACTCGAGCCCGAGATACAGTCCCTTGAAAAGGGAAATCATATATATTGCTTCGAGAACGCAGACTATAAAGGTAAAGGGAACAAGATAGTCCCTTCTGCCGCCCGAGGTTGCCCAGAAGCAGAGCACAAGCCTCAGAACGGAAATCCATAAAAGAAACTTTGCACTTCTCTTTGCATCCTCAAGGTTGCCGTCGTACATATACATTTTCGACAAGCCGCACATTATAAGAATTGCACCTATAAAATCGGGCATAATATCGAGAAGATTGAAATTCGGCAAAGCAAAGAATATAAGTCCCGCAAAAATAAGTCCGAGATTACGTCTCATATTATTCCTCCGCAGAAGAACCCAGGGCATTTGCTTTCAGGGTTGATTCTGTATACATATTGCTGATAAGCGTTTTCTCGCTGTCTGTGCCGGGGTTGTAGGTTGTAAGGTGGAAGTAGAGAGGGCGCGAGGTTTCGACGCCGTATTCTGCATTCCAGCCGATGTCGTTTCTGAAAAGATTGCTGTTGCGGTTTATTTTGTAGTCAACATAATAAACGCCGTAAATAACACCCTTTTCGGTGTTTTCGTATCTTCCCATTTCACGTACCGTTATGTCGTGAACACGCTGCGGCGGAAATTCCCTTTCCACGTTCTTTTCGAATCTCTTTGACGGCTCTGCTTTTTTGTAGCTGTCGGTAAAGAGTGAAGAGTATTTTTCGCAGTCGCCCTCGCGAAGTATTCTGAAGTATTCCTCAAAAAACCTCTGACCCTCGTGCTTGTAGGAAGAATAAAAATCTTCAAGGGAATAAAGGCTTGACGATTCACCGATACCGTACATAATCGAAGTATTGAGTGAAAGATAGTCGTCATCCTCCGAGAGATTTACCTTCCATTCAGCAGGGAACGGGGTAAAGGTGGGATATACCTCGCTTATCTGCTCGATAAAGGGCTCATCGGGAACTACCTTGTCCGAAACAAGCTTTGATGCAAAAAAGACGGCAACGAGTAAAACAAGGAGAATAAGTATTATAATACAAGCCTTTTTGAGATGGTATTTTTTTCTTTCCTTCGGTGAGAGTAAAGCAAGCTTCTGCTTCTTTTCTTCTCTTCTCTGCCTTGATTTTTCGCTCATAATCAGATTTCCTTTTTTGAAGCCGCCTTTTCGAGAAGCTTCTTTGCGTCAACAATCATTCTTTCGTGCGTGGCTGTACCAATAACGCCCGCCTTGTCGGACGCTGTGATTTTGAATACAAGTCTTTTGCCGTCAACCTCAACAAGCTCACTCTCACAGGTGATTGTCATACCGAGAGGTGTTGCGGAAACGTGCTTTGCATCAATTGAAACCCCGACGGTGGTTTTGCCGGGTTCAAGGTGCGCTTTTACGCTGTTTGCTGCCGCACATTCCATAAGGGCAATCATAGAGGGTGTTGAAAAAACCTCGAGAGAGCCGCTGCCCATTGTGAGGGCGCAGTTGCTGTGGCTGACTATAGTCTGTTCTTTTCCGAGAAGTCCTTGCTTTAACATTTTTATTCCTCCTGAAGGGAAAAAGTCTTTTATTTTTTCTTTGGTGTGCGGAACGAATACTTTTTGTCGTATTCAAGCATCTTTTTGTTTTCGTCGTCAATAATCTCCTGGGTTGCTATCATCATATAGCAGGAGTAGATGTATACTGCGCTCGAGAAGAGCCACAGAAGCTCAAATACGGCAAGGGCAAGGTTGAGATAAGCCTCATACCGTCCTATACCGATAAATGAGCATATGAGCTGTATAGCAAGAAATAACACAAATACAGCGACAAGTGATGTACAGCTCTTTTCTCTTTTTACGCCCTTTTCAAAGCCAACCTCACGTGAAATGTCACCGAGGGCTCTGTAAAGGAACACGGAAAACAGTACAAGGATTGTACGGTATATAATCTGGTCGGCATATACAAGAGAAAAATACTTACTGTAATCGAAGATGCCGAGAAGACTTAAAAGCCACAGAATGCTGTAAAGGACAAAGTAGGCAAGAAATGCAATATTTGCTTTCTTTGCCCTTTTGAAATTATCTCCGTAGCCTTCAAGCTTTTCAAGCCCTTTCAGCATAAGCAGACAGCCTATAATGTTTACGGGCGGCAGAGTCTTGAAAAAGAACAAGGTAGACCACCCTGAAAATATCAGTCCGAATCCCACGGTAAAATCCTCCGGTTACTGCTCAGACGAGCCTTCGTTTTTGAGCATACAGCACTTCTTGTATTTAAGACCGCTTCCGCAGGGACAGGGGTCGTTTCTGCCTACCTGCTCGCTCTTGGGCTTAACATAGGGCGTGGCAGAGCTTGATTCGGGCTTTGCGGCGTTGCCGTATACATTTTCACGTCCTGTGGGTGCGGCTGTACCTACGGGCATTTTTTTCTGTCCTTCGCTGGTTGCCTTCGGTGCTTCCGAGTGCTTTATTGTGCTTGCGGGCATAACGGTAAGAAGCGTCTTTGCAGTCTGCTCCTTGATACTGCTTGTCATTTCATCGAACATATCGCCCGCAATAAGTCTGTATTCCTTGAAGGGATCCTGCTGACCGTAGGCTCTGAGACCTATGCCGTCCTCAAGGTCGTCCATAGCATCGATGTGGTCAATCCAATGTCTGTCAACGTTTCTGAGAAGCACAATTCTTTCAATTTCGCGCAGTGCTCCTTCGGGGAACAGGTCTTCCTTTTCGGCATACTTGCTTCTTGCTCTTTCGAGTAAGTCCTCGAGAATGCTCTCGGCGCTTACCTTGTTGATATCCTTTTCGGTGTATATAAAGTCCTCGTCTGTTGTGAGAATGCCGTAGAAATAACCTCTGAGACCGTCGAGATTCCATTCTTCAAGCGTGTCTCCCGCAAGGAAGGTGCTGCAGGCAGATTCAACATAATCGTCAATCATCGCCGAAACCTTTTCCTTGATGTCTGTACCTTCAAGAACCTCGCTTCTCTGCTTGTACATAATTTCTCTCTGCTTGTTCATAACATCGTCGTACATAAGCACATTCTGACGTCTCTGGAAGTTGGTTTCTTCAAGACGCTTCTGTGCGTTTTCAATAGTGTTTGAGAGAATGGAGGCGTCGATAGGCGTATCCTCGTCAAGTCCCAGCCTTTCAACCATACCCTCGATTCTTTCGCTGCCGAAGAGACGAAGTAAGTCATCCTGAAGTGAGAGGAAGAACTTTGAAGCACCGGGGTCGCCCTGACGACCGGCACGTCCTCTTAACTGATTGTCAATACGTCTTGATTCGTGTCTTTCGGTACCGAGAATGTAGAGACCGCCTGCCTCTGCAACCTTCTTTGCCTCTGGGGCGATTTCCTCCTTGTACTTTGCATAAAGGTCGGAGTATATCTTTCTGAGCCTTAAGATTTCCTCATCGTCCGTATCGAAGTAGCTTGTGGAAACACTAATCTGCTCTGCATCAAAGCCCTGCTTTTTCATTTCGTTCTTTGCAAGGTACTCTGCGTTACCGCCGAGCATAATGTCTGTACCTCTGCCTGCCATATTTGTAGAAATGGTAACGGCACCAAGCTTACCTGCCTGTGCTACGATTTCGGCTTCCTTTTCGTGATACTTTGCGTTGAGTACCGTATGGGGAATGCCGTTTTTCTTGAGAATGTCGGAAAGAAGCTCACTCTTTTCTATAGAAACCGTGCCCACAAGAACAGGCTGACCCTTTTCGTGACATTCCTTTATCTGTTCAACTATTGCCTTGTACTTGCCTCTGACGGTTCTGTATACAACATCGGAGGCGTCCTTTCTTATCATAGGACGGTTGGTGGGTATTTCCACAACGTCAAGGGCGTATATTTCACGGAATTCCGTCTCTTCCGTAAGGGCAGTACCCGTCATACCCGAAAGCTTCTTGTAAAGACGGAAGAAGTTTTGGAAGGTGATGGTTGCAAGAGTCTTTGATTCGCTCTTGATTTTAACCCCTTCCTTTGCTTCGATTGCCTGATGAAGACCGTTTGAGAAACGTCTGCCGGGCATAGTACGTCCCGTGAATGTATCGACGATGATAACTTCGCCGTCCTTTACGATGTAGTCAACATCGTTCTTCATACTGCCTCTTGCACGTATTGCGAGATTGATGTGATTTGAGAGGGTGATGTTGTCAGCATCCGAAAGGTTTTCAATGCCGAAATACTTTTCAGCCTTTTTGATACCCTCGCTTGTGAGAACCACCGTCTTTTTCTTTTCATCGACAATGTAGTCGCCGGAAATTGCGTCGTGGTCCTCCTTGTTGTCAAGCTCTTTTATGACGTGGGCTGTAAGGGTTGAAGCAAATTTGTCGGCAACCTTATACATTTCGCTGGATTCGTCGCCCTGACCCGAAATGATAAGAGGTGTTCTCGCTTCGTCAATAAGAATTGAGTCAACCTCGTCAACTATAGCAAAGGCGTGTCCGCGCTGTGTAAGGTGACCCTTGTTTGTTGCCATATTGTCACGAAGATAGTCAAAGCCGAACTCGTTGTTGGTGCCGTAGGTAATGTCGGCTCTGTATGCCGCCTGTCTTTCCTCCTGATTAAGACCGTGAACGATAAGACCTACCGAAAGACCGAGATAGCTGTAAACCTTACCCATCCATTCGCTGTCACGGCGCGCAAGATAGTCGTTTACGGTTACAATGTGTACTCCGTTTCCGGTAAGGGCGTTGAGATATGCGGGAAGGGTAGCCATAAGGGTTTTACCTTCACCCGTTTTCATTTCTGCAATTCTGCCCTGATGTATTACAAGACCGCCTATAAGCTGAACACGGAAGTGCTTCATACCGAGAACTCTCCACGCCGCTTCTCTGACGGTTGCGAATGCTTCGGGAAGAATGTCGTCAAGGGTTTCACCCTTTGAAAGACGTTCCTTCAGCACATTCGTCATACCCTTGAGCTCTTTTTCGCTCATAGCCGAAAACTTTTCGTCAAGCGCCTCAATGCTGTCGATTACGGGAAGCAGCTTCTTTACGGCTCTTTCACTGCTTGTGCCGAATATTTTAGTTATAATTGACATTTTTATCTACCTCGTAAAAGTTACTTGATTCTGAAGGTTTTGATGATTTCAGAGAACTCGTCGGAATGGTCGTTGTAATTCTCGCCGTTTTCCTCTGTCTTTACTCCCTGGGTAAGGGTGAGGGTATAAACCTCGCCGCCGTAGACAACAAGAACCGTCTCGCAGTCAAAGGCTTCGGCGCCGAGCTTTACGGTATAATCGGCGTGAACTACCTTCTGCCCGCCAAGCTCGACTTCGTCCGCCTTGTGCTGAACGATGTCGCCGAAGGTGTCGGCAAGCTGGCTTCTGTATTTTACCCAGTATTCTGCCGCAGTAGGCTCTTCTTCAAGACCGTGGCTGAAGGAAAATGCGGTAACATTGGCTTTTGAAACGTCCTTGGGGTTGTATGCCGAGAGCATTCCGTCTGTATAAGAAACATTCCAGTCCTCGGGACAGTCAAAGGTGTAATTGCAGGTTTTGCTTTCCACCGTCTTGTAGCCTTCTTCTGCTTTTCTTGTGCAGGAAACAAGTCCTGTGCCGATAAAAGCAACTGCAAGAATTGCACAAAGTGTTTTCTTCATATCGTAAACTTCTCCTTATAATCAAATTGATTCACATTATTATACACCACGAAAAGTCTTAAGTAAAGCAATTTCAATCTAAATTAACACATTATTTTAGTTTATATAATAAATT
>CAZTNR010000021.1:0-24301 GCA_964614955.1 uncultured Oscillospiraceae bacterium
CGCTTTTTCAATGAAATTTGCCTGCGGCAAGTGAAATAGCTTCGCTATGAAATACGCTACGCGTATGAAATATGCCTTACGGCATATGAAATGGCAAATTTAATTTCACAGAAAACTTTAGTTTTCTATTTCACAATTTACGAAGTAAATTATTTCATATCGAGCAAAGCGAGATATTTCACTAAAAAGTATTTGCATCTATATCGTTCTGCTTTGCCAAAAATCCTCGTTCCTAAGAACGAGGATTTTTCATTTGTGCCGAAGGCACAACATCATTTGCGTGCAACGCACGCAACATCATTTGACCGTTTGGTCAACATCATTGCCGCTTGCGGCACACATGAATGATGTTCCGCTTCGCGCAAACGATGTGATGCTTTGCATCAATGGTGCTTCGCTTGCGACGTGTGGATTTGTTTCATTTCACGGAAAGCGGCAGCTTTCTATTTTACTGATATTATATTTGTATGAGTTAAGAAGCTTTGGCATCATAACTTGATGTATTTCCCGTAAAACCCGAGCTAAACGGCTGGGTTTTTCTTTTTCTCATAAATTTTATACTTTCCCATCCTGTTTCCCACCCTTTTACTCCGAAAAGTGTGGGGACAAACCCAAAATGGAGTGCTATTATTATACTGTAAGTTAATACATTATATTACCTTGAGAGGAGTATGAATGATGAAAATTAAACAATTTACCAACCTGATATTCGCAATTTTACTTGTGGTATCTATGCTCTTTACGACGGTGGCAGCGTCCCCGAACGCTGTTACAGTTTCCGACTCATTATTGGAAAGTACTGCCGTAGCTGACAGCTCTGCCAACCTTGCTGAAACGGGTGAGTATGCACTCAGTATTGTTAACAAGCCCGGCACAACCTTTGCGCTCAGTCACATCTCTGCTCTTGTTTTGGTCTGCAGCGCTCTCATATGCCGATTGTTCCTTTACTCTTATCAGTTGATTTGCGTTATCCTGAATTACAAGATACAGCCCCAACAGGAACAGCTCACTGATTATGTAAGATACGGACAAGAATTCAAATTCTATGTCCACAAGCTGCTCAAGAAGCAATACGCAGATATTTACAAACACGGCTATGAGAAGAATTGCCGAATGTGCCGCGGATTCTATTTTCTTTTTTACCTTTCCGTGTATGATTACACAAATCATAACAAGAAAATGAGCCATAAGATAGAACAGATACAGGGGGTGCCACGGACCGTATTCCTTTATAAGCACAGTTACTCCGTTTACATTTCCGAGCTCCACCGACTTATAGTATATATCAAGATACCCAGGACTTGCGGCAACAAGGAAAACGAAAACGGTTACCGGCAAAAGAATATATAACAGCCATTTACTGTATTTTATGTTGACAACATTCATAATAATCATCAGCATTGCCAACGGTAAAAATACAGAGCCGAGATAGGAAATGCGGTTTGCCAGCAGAGCTTCCTCAAGTGTTTTGGATAATGACAGACAAAGGTAGCCTGTATTCACAACAAACACCGACGAAAACAGAAGCAAAAACCATCCATCTTTTTTCTTCAGCAAGCTGCAGTAGCCGATGAACAGCAGAAGCGACAGAACTGCAGTCACTCCGTAAATTACGGACATACTCATCGACTTGTTTCCTATAGAAATGCACCCTGTCAGGAGGAATCCCCCGACCGCTGCCGTGCAGAATGTAATAAGTCTTTTCATATTATTATCCCCTTCAATGCCTGATTACATTCAAATCACGCAAAAGCACCCATTCCCACACCGTTACCCACACTTTTTGCCAAAAAATGCTGTATTTCCCACCCGAAAACCCGGTTTCGGAGTGGGGACTTTTGCTTTATACAGTATTATACTGATATTGCAGAGGGTAAGAGGGAACAGAACTCTGTGTCTTGAACAAAACGGGGCTCCCGCAAGTGAAGGGATAGAGCTTTCACGAAGTTCTTGAAGTCGCGCCAACGATGACAAGAACCGCCCCGAATTAATTATTATAATTAATTATATCACAAAAACAGATTCAAGTCAACGAATTTCGGAGGTGAAATTGTGGATACCGTAAAGTCAAGGTCGTAGTACTTTTCTTCTATGTATTCTCTGATTTCCTCCTTGCTGCTTCCCGTTCTTGCAAGGAATATTGCCGCCGCCACTGCCTGTGCACCCTTTATTCCTTCCGGGTGGCTGTGGGTGATTTCGGCACTCCACCTTGCAAGCCTTTCCACATCCTTGAGCGTATCCACCGCCCAGGCACATGGGGATACACGCATCGCCGAGCCGTTGGTGTTTGCACTGTAGGGCTTTCCGTTATCATCTATCAGCCAAATATAAAATAGCTTGCCGTATCCTGCATCGGGATAACGACGAGCTATTTCGTGCATCTTTTCAGTTAAGGTTTTCTTGAATTCCTGTTCGTTGAAGCAGTCGGCTTCGGCACAGGCACATCCGACACATATCGTAAGCACGCTGTCGTCTGTTGCCCTGCAGCTGGGGTCGAAAAGCTCAAAGTCTTTTGTCTTGTCCGAATCGAACTCGTATACCGAACCGATTACATCTCCTATAATTGCTCCAAGCATTTTGTTTTCCTCCTAAGAAAAAATTAAAGCCGGATTACTCCGGCTTTTTTGATGTATTTATTATATGGGTGCAGAGCTGTCCTGAAGTTTCATATATCGGATACGAATATTCAAGAAACATTACTGTCACTTCATATTTATTATATCATATTTTCCATAAAATGTCAAGGAGTGAAAACTGAAATTGCTTTGTATTTTTAATTGCAATAAAGCATACAATAAATAAACAAAACAAGAAAGGAATACAGTTATGATAGAACAGGATACAATAAAGCTGCTTCGTGAATGCGATGCGGGAGTAAAAATGGGCATTTCATCCATAGACGACGTAACAGACTATGTAAGTGATGAAAAATTCAGAAAGCTTCTTTGCGACTGCAAGTCTCAGCACAGAAAGCTGGATGTGGAAATTCACGAGAATTTAAGCCGGTATGACGACGACGGCAAAGAGCCTGCCGCAATTGCAAAGAGTATGTCGTGGATAAAAACAAATGTTATGCTTGCCGCAAACGAATCCGACAGAACCGTTGCCGACCTTATGACCGACGGCTGCAATATGGGTGTAAAATCCCTTAATAAATACCTCAATAAATACGAGGCTGCCGATGAGAATTCAAAGGATATTGCCAAAAGGCTCATAAATCTTGAAGAAAAGCTGGCAGTCGATATAAGACAGTACCTTTAAAATAACCTTCTTTTGAGGCTGTAGCAAAACTCGCAATTTTCACAAAAAAGCGGGTCGATGTGGGCATCGACCCCTACGAAAAATCATTCACTTTATACAAATTTCGGTCTGTAACAAATCATTTTGCTGCAGACCTTTTTTTGCCTCAATCATTCACACAAAGGTTGCAATTGCTTAACACAATATATATAATAATGGTGTTTAATAGTATAGGTTTGTGCTTGCGGCATAAATCGCAAATCCCCGAATTATGTGATAATCCGAGGACATATGTCCTTGGGTTTTTTATGGCAAAAATAAGTAAAAGGAAGTAAAATTATGAACACATTGCTTTCGGTTTCAATCGCGCTGCTCGGCGGTCTTTTAATGACAAGAGCCTTTAAACCCTTAAAGCTTCCGTCTGTTACTGCATACCTTATTGCAGGCGTGCTTATCGGTCCCTACTGTCTCGGTCAGCTCGGAATCGGCGGTCTCGGCTTTTCTTCAATGGCGGACGTTGAGCATCTTCGTCTTATTGCAGAGGTTGCCCTCGGCTTTATCGCATTTTCTATCGGTAACGAATTCAGAGCGGAAGAACTTAAGGTTATCGGTAAAAAGGCGTTTGTTATAGGTGTATTCCAGGCGCTTGTTGCAACACTCTTTGTTGATATTGCCCTTGTCGGACTTCACTTTATTATGCCTGATAAAATCAGCATAGCTCAGGTTATAACCCTCGGTGCTATTGCAACCGCAACGGCTCCTGCGGCAACCCTTATGGTAGTACGTCAGTATAAGGCAAAGGGCCCTCTTACAGACCTTCTTCTTCCCATAGTTGCCATTGACGACGCTGTCGGTCTTATCGTATTTGCCGTATCCTTTGGTATTGCAAAGACCCTCGGTACAGGTGCTATTGATCCTATTTCCATTATTGTAAATCCCCTTGTTGAAATTGTCGCATCCCTTGTTCTCGGTGCTGTTATGGGCTGGCTTCTCACACAGCTTGAAAAACTTTTCAACTCCAACACAAACCGTCTCAATATGACAATTGCCTTTGTGTTCCTTACGGTATCCCTTTCAATGATAGATTTCCATATCGGCTCTGTACACGTAAGCTTCTCATCCCTTCTTGTATGTATGATGCTGGGCACAGTCTTTTGCAACATCTGTCCTCTTTCCCACGACCTTATGGAAAGAGCCGACAAGTGGACAAGTCCCCTCTTTGCGCTGTTCTTTGTAATCAGCGGTGCAGAGCTTGAGCTTTCGGTATTTGCGGACTATGCAGTAGTCGTTGTCGGTATTGTTTACATCATCTTCCGCTGTCTCGGTAAATATTTCGGTACCTTCGCGAGTGCCAGAGCAACAGCGTGCGAGCCGAATATATGCAAGTATCTCGGTATCACGCTTTTCCCTCAGGCAGGCGTTGCCCTCGGTATGTGCACGATAGCAGGTGCAGAGTTTGGTGAGGCGGGCGTGCTTATAAGAAATATAACCCTCTTTGCTGTGCTTATTTATGAAATCTTCGGCCCTGTTCTTACAAGATGGGCTCTCACAAAGGCGGGAGATATCAAGCCTATGACCCAGGAGGTCAGAGACCGTCGTAAGAATAAGCTGGAAGCGGCGAAAACGAGCGACAAATAATAGCTTTTTAAGAGTCCGAACGCCTAAAAGCGTTCGGATTTTAAACAGAATCGGGAGTGATATTGATGAACAAATCGATTAAAAGCCTGAAGAGCCTTGCCGACTACTGCCTATCCTTCGTAAGATGGATAATCGTTTCGGCGGCAGTGGGCTGTGTCGGCGGACTTCTCGGAAGCATATTTCACATTTTTATAGACGGTGCCACAGAGCTTCGTGCAAGGTTCTGGTGGATTTTGCTTTTTATGCCGTTGGGCGGTCTTTTTATAAAGCTTATGTACAGACTTTTCAGGAGGGAAGACAGAATTGATACAAATCTTGTCATAAAATCCCTTCGTGAAAACAACAAAATTCCCCTCGTGATGATACCCCTCATATTCATAAGCACGGTTGTTACCCAGCTTGTGGGCGGCTCTGCGGGACGTGAAGGTGCGGCACTTCAGCTCGGCGGAAGCATAGGCTATAATGCAGGCAGACTTTTAAAGCTTGACAACAACAATATGCACATAATTATAATGTCCGGGATGGCAAGTGTGTTCAGCGCACTTTTCGGTACGCCCCTGACTGCGGCGGTATTTTCTCTTGAGGTGGCAAGCGTCGGACTTCTTGACTATACTGCGCTTCTTCCTTGTCTTGTTTCGTCAATTGTTGCCTTTGCGGTTGCTGGAATTATGAACATAACGCCTGTGCGTTTCGGTATACCGGAAGTGATGGGGGCAGACCTTTTGCCGACAATGCTGAAGGCGGCACTTTTGTCTGTTCTTTGTGCACTTCTCAGCATAGTTTTTTGCTTTGCCGTTGAAAAGTGCTCGCATATTGCAAAGAAGAAATTCAAAGGACCTTACATAAGAACGGTTACTCTCAGTATAGTTCTTGTTGCGGCAACGCTCTTACTCGGCACATACGACTACAACGGAGCAGGTATGCCCGTAATCGAGAGGGCAATGTCGGGACAGGCTGAACCCTTTGCATTTTTGCTTAAAATTATATTTACTGCCATAACCCTTGCGGCAGGCTTTAAGGGCGGCGAGATTGTACCCGCTTTTTTTGTGGGTTCAACCTTCGGATGTACTATAGCACCTCTTATAGGGCTTGACCCGGTGCTTGGTGCGGCGATAGGCTTTGTGGCGCTATTCTGCGGTGTTGTAAACTGTCCAATTGCATCTATTTTCCTGTCCCTGGAGGTTTTCGGTGCATCGGGACTTTTGCTGTTTGCACTTTCCTGCGGAATAAGCTATATGCTCTCGGGACCTTTCGGACTGTATTCCAGCCAGAAAATCCTTTATTCCAAGGCTAAAAACGAGTACACGGAACAATAAATAACGGCGATGAAATCCCAATGCTTTAAGTGTTGGGATTTTGTTTTTGTAATATTAATATTATGATAAAGAAATATGGTGCATTTTGTGGTAAAATGATATTTGTATAAATTTGAGAAAAAAGAGGTATAACGCGTGACAAACAATCCCCTAAAGAAAATGTTCGATATTTTTAACAAGCCCACAGATATGACCAAGGGTGCTCCCTGGAAGGGACTTGTTATCTTTACAATACCGATGATTATAGGAAATATTGCCCAGCAGCTGTACAGTACGGTTGACAGTATTGTTGTCGGCAACACCGAAGGCGTTGGTGTAACGGGTCTTTCGGCAATCGGAAGCGCGATGCCCATACTCAATATGCTGCTTGTGCTTTTTATCGGTATTTCTGCAGGCGCAAGCATTATGGTTTCCCAGTATTTCGGTGCAAAAAAGAGAGAAGACCTTTCAAAGACCATAGGCAACTGTATAACAGTAACGCTTATAAGCTGTGTATTTCTTATTGTTGTAATGACTCCGCTTATAAGACCTGTTCTTGAGGTGCTCAAAACCCCCGAATCGACTATCGACTGGTGTGAGGACTATCTTGTAATATCCATCGTCGGCTGTGCGGGTATGGCATTTTACAACATTCTCAGCGGTATAATAAGAGGTCTCGGCGACTCAATGTCGGCACTTATTTATCTTCTTGTTGCAACTGTTATAAACATAGTTCTTGATATTATACTCGTAAAGCATATGGAGGTCGGCGGTGTTGCACTTGCAACGGTAATCGCACAGATTGTCTCCTCTGTGCTTTGTCTGTGGAAGCTTTCAAGAATGAATGAGTTTTTCGATTTCAAGTTAAAGTACTTAAAGCCCGAGGCAAAGTATGTAAAGACAATTATCCGTCTTGGACTTCCTTCGGGTGCAACCCAGATGATTTTCTCCTCTGCAATGCTTGTTGTACAGAGACTCACAAACGGCTTTGGCGATATGTTTGTTGCGGCAAACGTAATTGTAATGCGAGTTGACGGCTTTGCTATGATGCCAAACTTCTCCTTCGGTACAGCTCTCACTACATACGCGGGTCAGAATGTTGGCGCAGGTCTTTATGACAGAGTACCAAAAGGCGCAAAGCAGGGAACGCTTATGGCAGTCGGATGTTCTTCGCTTCTTACTGTAATTATTCTTGTCTTCGGCAGACAGATTATGGGGCTTTTCAGCAACGATGCTCCCGAGGTTATTGCAATGAGCTATGAGCTTATGAAGATTCTTGCCGTCGGCTATATTGCAATGGCTGTGACACAGAGCCTTTCGGGTATAATGCGTGGTGCCGGCGATACCGTAACGCCTATGTGGATTTCGCTTATCACAACCGTCGGCGTGCGTGTTCCTCTTGCTTATGGAATTGCGTATCTTACATCTCCCACAGGTATTCTCAATGACGGTATCAAGGAATGTATCCAGTATTCGCTTCTTGCAACCTGGGTGCTCGGCGCACTTGTGACGGTGTTCTTCTACAGACTCGGCAAGTGGAAGAATAAGGCGATTAATTAACTTACTTTTTCTTTGATAAAAAGAAAAAGTAAGCAAAAAGAAAGAGACAGCGAAATGAGAGACATATCGGAAATCGACAAAAACCTAAAGGTCGAAACAGAGATACAAAAAGACGGACTTAAGTTTTACGACATAAAGACAGCACCCTTCAAGGTTTACGGCGTATTCCACGACGGCGAAAGATTCAGACGTATGCCCGACGATGTTGCAAAAACAGTCAGCGATGCGGTTCACTACGGCGTGAAATATACGGCAGGCGGCAGAGTGCGTTTTCGCACAAACAGCCCCTTTATCGCCATTTACTGTAAGGGCGAAATGGGCAAAATGCCTCACTTTGCTTTCACAGGCTCCTGCGGATTTGATATGTATTTCGGCACACGATATATGGGTTCCTTTGTTCCGCCTATGGGTAAAGATAAGGGTTATGAGTCAATAATTGATTTAGGTGTATCGGAAATGAGGGAAGTCACAATTAACTTTCCGACCTACAGCCTTGTTGAAGAGCTTTATATCGGTCTTGATGAAAGTGCTGCTGTTGAAGCACCGACTCCCTATAGGATTGAAAAGCCTGTAGTGTTCTACGGCTCGTCAATTACACAGGGCGGCTGCTCGTCACGTCCCGGCTCCTGTTATGAGCCTTATATTACCCGCCGTTTTGACTGCGACCACATAAACCTCGGCTTTTCGGGTTCTGCCAGGGCAGAGGATGAAATGGCAGAGTATATAGCATCTCTCGATATGTCGCTTTTCGTATATGACTACGACCATAATGCCCCGACAACAGAGCATTTGGCGAATACTCATGAGAGAATGTTTGAAATTATTCGCGAAAAGAACCCTAACCTTCCCGTTATCATGATGTCAAGACCCAAATTCCGGCTTGATTCCAATGAAGAAAAACGGTTGCAAATAATAAAGAAGACATACGAAAACGCAAAGGCGGCAGGAGATAAGAATGTGTATTTTATTGACGGCAGAGACCTTTGTAAAATATGCGGTAATGAGGGCACAGTAGACAACTGCCATCCGACAGACTTGGGATTTTTCTCAATGGCACAGACACTTGGAGATTTCATTCAGGAACACGGCATACTTTAACTGCTTTGGAGGATACCTGTATGGGTAAAACGGTAAGAATAAATGCAACAACAGAGTTTGAAACTGAACTGAATACCCAAGGTCTTAAGTTTTATAATTCAAAAGAGGAACCCTTCAAGGCTTACGGTGTATACCATGACGGCGAAAAATTCAGAAGAATGCCTCAGGAACTTGGCGACAGGCTCGGAGGCTGGCATGTTAGCCTGTCAAGAAACACAGCAGGCGGCAGGGTGCGTTTTCGCACCAACAGCAAGAGCTTTGCAATCTATTATGAAGGTGATATGGGACAGATGCCTCACTTTGCTTTCACAGGCTCGTGCGGCTTTGACATGTATTTCGGCAACAGATATGCCGGCACCTTTGTTCCCCAGGACTATAAGACCATGGGATACGAAAGGCTTATTGAATTTGCTGACACCGAAATGAAGGAAGTTACAATAAACATGCCTCTTTACAGCGAAGTAGAAAAGCTGTATATTGGACTTGATGAAAACGCAATTGTTAAAGCACCGACGGAGTATAAAATCACAAAGCCTGTTGTTTACTATGGCTCATCCATAACCCAGGGTGGGTGTGCATCCCGTCCCGGCACCTGCTATCAGAGTATTATTACCCGCCGATTTGACTGTGACCATATAAATCTCGGCTTTTCGGGATCTGCAAGGGCGCAGGTGGAAATGGCAGAGTATATAGCAGGTCTTGACATGTCAATGTTTGTATACGACTATGACCATAATGCAGATAATCCTGCGTTTCTTGAAGCAACCCACGAAAGAATGTTTAAGATAATCCGTGAGAAGAACCCCGACCTTCCCATTATCATGATGTCAAGACCAAAATTTTATCTTGATGATGAGGAAGTTATAAGAGTTGAAATAATAAAGAAAACATATGAAAATGCACGGGCGAAGGGCGATAAAAACGTCTACTTTATAGACGGTCGAGACCTTTGCAAGTATTGCGGAAATGAAGGTACTGTTGACAACATTCACCCGACAGACTACGGTTTTGCCTCAATGGCAAGGGTGCTTGGTGACTTCATAGAGGAAAATAATTTGCTTTAAATTATAAACAAAGAAGGGAACAGAGCTTTGGTAAGTTTTGATAAAATTCCAAATTATGTTTTTGATATCCTTACTGAAAAAGGCGCGGATATTGACAACATCTACATAGCAACATACTGCGATATGGATTCCGAACACAACTTTTGTGATACATACGTTGTTGCAACAAATGAATATCTCTATGTCCTTTCGGGTTTTGAAACTCTTGTACAAAAAGAAAATGCACGAAAAGGTCTTGATAAGTGCTGGACTGAAACAGATTACAGAGAATATAGCCTGAAGAATTTTGAGGACGTAAGGCTTGAAGAGCTTATTTCATCCTCGCGTATTGTGGCAAAAACAACAGACGGAAATGCTGTTTTTCTTACTGCTATGACAAACTTCTGTAAAGGCAATGCGGGACTTTTCTGCAAATATTTTTCGAGAATAAAAAAAGGCGAGATAACAAGCCCCGATTTTGAAATAGACAAAGAGGACGACCCTAAGGAAAACTGCTGTCCCAAGTGCGGTATGCGTTATCCCGACAGAAACAGAAAGATTTGTCCGAGATGTATGGAAAAGGGAAAGCTTTTTACCCGCTTCGGAATGTTTCTTCTGAAATATAAAAAGGAGCTTGCAATTCTTATTGCCTCCCTTGTTTTGATGACGTCTATGGGAATACTCACTCCCTATTTTTCAAAAGGCTTTTTTTTTGATGAAATACTTGATGAAAACGGAAGCCTTTTCGGCAAGGTGCTTGTTGCCGTCGGAATTGTAATTGCAACACAGGTGCTTTTGAGTGTCGGCGATATTATCAACGGATACATCTCAACCAAGATTGCCGCAAAGATTGTGTATGACCTTAAAAATACAATTTTCGGTGCTATCGAAAAACTGTCAATGGGATTTTTCTCAGCCCGTCAGACAGGCGGTCTTATGACACAGGTAAATACCGACTCCAACACCATTTACGGCTTCTTCTGCGACGGCGTGCCGTTTTTCCTTACCAACATTGTGCAGGTCGCGGTTCTGGTTATAATACTCTTTTCAATGAATCCGCTGCTTGCGGCAATGACTCTTGTAACGATACCTGTTTTCTTCGTGATACTCAGAAGAACATACGGAGTATCCCACAAGCTTCACGCACGCAACTTTTCTTCAAGCCGTAAGCTCAACGGTCAGCTTTCGGATGTTCTCGGCGGAATACGTGTTGTTAAGGCGTTTTCAAAGGAAGACGAGGAAGGCTCAAGATTTCATAAGTATAATGACAGAGCTGCTCTCGGTGCAAGAAAACTCGGGGTTTTCAACAACTATTCCTATCCCTTTATCGGACTTATACTGTATCTCGGTAATGTGATAGCCCTTGGCGTCGGCGGTTATATGGTAATGAAGGGTATCGGCGGATTTACGTACGGCAAGCTTATTACCTTTACGGCGTATGTAAATATGATTTATAATCCAATGTTCTTTTTTGCCCAGATGATTGACTGGTATGCTTCCACCTCAAACGCACTTCAGCGGCTTTTTGAAATATATGATACAGAGCCGGATATCATCGAAAATAAGGATGCAATAACTCCTGAAAAAATCGACGGCAGGGTGGAATTTCGAAATGTCGATTTCGGTTATTCAAAGCATAAAAAGGTTATCGATAACGTGTCCTTTGATATAGAAGCAGGACATACTCTCGGCATCGTCGGTCATACGGGTGCGGGCAAGAGCACAATTGCCAACCTTATTATGCGTCTTTACGACAGCGATGAAGGCGGCGTATATATCGACGGCATAAACGTAAAGAATTTGTCTTTTAAATCACTTTACGAGAATATTGCAATTGTCTCTCAGGAAACGTATCTCTTTATCGGTACAATCCTGGAAAACATAAAATATGCCCGACCCGATGCTACATATGATGAAGTAATATGGGCTGCAAAGTGTGCAGGTGCCCACGACTTTATTATGAAGCTTCCCGATGCGTATAATACAAAAATCGGCTTTGGATATAAGGATCTTTCAGGCGGTGAAAGACAGAGAGTGTCTATTGCAAGAGCAATACTCAGAGACCCGAAAATTCTTATCCTTGATGAAGCAACGGCAGCTATGGATACCAAGACCGAAAAAATTATACAGAACGCACTTTCAACACTTACAAAGGGCAAGACAACAATAATGATTGCCCACAGACTTTCAACCCTCAGAGATGCCGACAAGCTTATTGTAATCGAGCACGGCAAGGTTGCCGAAGAGGGAACACACAAGGAGCTTTTCAGCAAAGAAGACGGTGTATATCACAAGCTTTATACACTTCAGCTTGAAGCACTCAAAAACGCAGGTATTGCAGAATAGGGGGAAAACAATATGTTCAGACACGCAAGAGGTCCTATGGGCGGCCGCAGAGGTCCTTTGCCGATGGACACATCTACAGAGGTTAAAAGAATTGATGCTGGTAATGCGTTTTTTTGTATGAAAAACGGTTTTCTTTCTATGACAAAAAAAGAGGATAACGGTGAAGAAAAGGTTTACGACAGAGTCTTTCTTCACAGAAATTTCCCCTTTGAGCTTTTGTGGGAATATGTTTCGGTACTGGATTCTGACCAGATGGAAATAGGAATAATTTATAAAATCCAAGAGTTCGAAGGAGAAGCGAAGGAGCTTCTTGTAACAGAGCTTGAACGTAAGTATTATGAGCCGAAGATAAAGAGCATTGTTTCCTTAAAGGAAAGATACGGCTTTTCCTACTGGGAGGTTGTGTGCGAAGACGGCAGAACGGTAAAATTCACAATGCAGGATACCTTCAGGAATATTATACGTGTCGGCGATGACAGAGCTATCCTTCTCGATGTTGACGGAAACCGCTTTGTGATTGAGAGCATAATAAACCTTGACAGAAAAAGCCACAAGAAGATAGAGCTTTATATGTAAAGAAAGTGATTTAATATGTCAGATATTAAAATGAACGAAAACGACAAAAAGCTCATATCCTTTAAGTTTAATCTGCACCCGACGGAGCCGTTTAAGGTTTGCAAGGGTGAGGTTGTTCTTGAAAGAACAAGGCTTTTGGTTGTTATAGACGGAAAAAATGAAAATGAAATAGACGTTTGTGAGATATCCGAGCTTATGGCCGAGTGGGGCGTGGGCTGTCTTTATGTGTCCTGCAGATTGAAGTCGGATGACAGTGTGCATCTGCTGTGCAGAACAGATGCAAAGACGTCAAAGAAAACCTCCAAAACGGTAAGAAAGATGAATTTCTTTCTTGAAGACGGGGCTTTGCCGTCGGATATAAAGGAATTGGAGGAATGCTGTCCTAAATGCGCACGTCCTTACAAAAACGGCTCTACCGTTTGTTATCACTGCAGTGACAAGAAGAAAACAGTCAAACGCTTGTGGCAATTTGTAAAGCCTTATAAATGGTTTGTTTTCCTGTCGGTTGTGATGTTCTTTATCGTGAGTGCACTTCGTCTTATAGAACCCACTCTCAACAGAATTATTGTAGACGATTTTATACAGAGTAAAACCCCCGAAAACGTAAATATGACGATTTTTGCAATTGTTATGATTTCATTTTTTGTTCTTGAGGTTGTCACACGTGTGTTGTCAAGCCTGCGGTCTCATCTTCTCATTCACGCCAGCAATAAAATGATTGTAGATTTGAGAAACAGCCTTTTCGACAAGGTGCAAAGACTTTCCGTTTCGAAGATTTCCGAAAGAACGGCGGGCGACCTTATGCGTCGAATTACCACCGATACCGGACAGGTAAATAATTTTCTCGTAAACTATCTGCCAAGTGTTCTTGAACAGCTTGCGGTGTTTGTTGCTGTCGGCATATTTCTTTTACTGCGAGATCCGATGCTGTTTGTGCTGATAATGATACCTACGCCTTTTGTGGTTTTGTCCTTCAGACTTTTCCGGAAGTTTATACATACACTTTTTATGAAGAGATGGCAAGCGGGTGCTGTTTCAAACACCACGCTTCACGATATCTTTTCCGGCATCCGTGTCGTAAAGGCATTCGGTATGGAAAGAAAAGAGGGTGAAAGATACGAAAAGGTAACACGTGACGAAAAGTATCTTCAGGAAAAAACCGACTGCCTGTGGAGCATAATTATGCCTGTTATCAAGTTTATGATGTGCTTCGGCGAGTTTGTAATTCTTTACTATGTCGGCAATAAGATTCTCGGCGGAGAAATGACTCTCGGTGAAATGAGCCAGTTCTCGGCATATACATCAATGATTTACGGACCTCTCAGAATGTTTGCACATATTCCGAGACATCTTATGAACTTTATGACATCGAGCACCAAGATTTTTGAAATTCTCGACGAGGAAATTGATGTAAGCGATGCAGAGGATGCAAAGGAGATTGACATTGTCGGCGATATCGACATAAACAATGTTTCCTTCGGCTACGACGGCGGTAAAGAGGTTCTTCATAAGATAGACGTACATATAAAGAAGGGCGAATTTATCGGTCTTGTCGGTGCATCGGGTGTCGGAAAGAGTACGCTTATAAATCTCATTATGCGTATGTATGATGTGGATGAAGGAAGTATCGTTATCGACGGTGTGGACATAAGACAGATTTCGCAGGAATCCCTCAGACGCCAGATGGGTGTTGTTCTTCAGGAAACATTCCTTTTTTCGGGCACAGTTTATCAGAATATTGCCTATGCCAAGGCAGGTGCGACACGTGAAGAGGTAATAAAGGTTTCAAAGCTTGCGGGCTGTCACAGCTTTATAATGCGCCTTCCCGACGGATATAACACAAAGGTGGGCGAGAGGGGTAACACTCTTTCGGGCGGTGAAAAGCAGAGAATTGCAATTGCACGTGCGCTTCTTCATAATCCCAAGATTCTTATTCTCGATGAAGCAACGGCCTCTCTTGATACCGAAACCGAAAAGCAGATTCAGGATGCTCTTGCAAATCTTTCAAAGGAAAGAACCACTATTGCTATTGCCCATAGACTTTCTACTCTTAGAAACGCAAACCGACTTGTCGTTCTTGACAAGGGCAGGGTAGCAGAGGTCGGCTCCCACGATGAGCTTATGGCTAAAGAGGGTATATATTACGGTCTTGTAATGGCACAGAGGGAAATGACGGATATGTCTGCGGTAACAGAATAACGGAGATGATAAAATGAACGATAAAACTTTGCTTTACCAGCTCACCGAAGCCAGCGCCTTTATGATGTCCTTCGTTATCGTAACAAAAAGTAACAACTGCATTGTCATTGACGGCGGAAGACGTGAGGATATGCCGCTTTTAAAGGAATATGTAGGCAGCAAGCACATTTCCGCCTGGATTCTTACCCACGCCCATAACGACCATATAGAAGGCTTTGTGGATGAAATAGCCAAAAACGGCGGTGCCGACTTTGACATTGAAAAGGTATACTATAATTTTCCGCCCTATGAGTGGATAAATGAGGAAAACGTACCTCTGCGTTCATACCACGAGGAAGAGTATAACGAAATGCTCCCTGCCTTCAATGCTATTAAGGATAAGATTTCCGATAAGCTCTGCGAGGTAAAGCAGGGCGAAACAATATGGATTGACGAATGTAAAATAGACATTCTCTACACGGTACATCCGGGACTTACGGCAAACCCCATAAATGACTCGTCAATTGTATTCAAGCTCACAACTCCCAATAAAACGGTAATGTTCCTCGGAGATTTGGGACCCGACGGAGGCGACTGGCTGTTCCGTGAGTCGAGACATCTCTTGAAGAGTGACATTGTACAGATGGCACACCACGGACATATGGGCGTCGGATTTGAGGTTTACGCGTATATTGCACCCGAGGCTTGCCTGTGGTGCTGCAGAGACTGGCTGTATGATGAGGATGAGGAGGCGGGAAACCTCGGCAGGCCCGAGTATTATGCAGGCAGAAAACGCATAAGAATGTACGGAACGAAAACGACCCGTAAGTGGATGGATATGCTTGGCGTAAAGAAGCATTATGTCACTAAAGATGGGACACAGACAATAGAATTATAAAAGAAAAGCAGCCTGTGGCTGCTTTTTCATATTGCTTTACTTTGTAACCTCTAAAATCGCCACGGCATATATTGTCGCCGCAAGAAGCAGATCGTCAAGCTTTATGCATTCGTTTGCACCGTGAAGATTTACGTCATAATCAATATTCTCAAACACGGGACCGAAGGCAACACCACCTTCAATGTCGTGTACATAGGTGCCGCCGCCCATAACGTGGGTCTGTCCCTTTTCTCCCGTTACATCTTCGTAACATTTAAGAAGAGTCTTTACGAAAAAGCTGTCGTTGGGGGTGTAGTGGGGCTTTGTCATTTCACCCGAAAGACTGAAGCCCTCGTCGGAAAGTGTCTTTTCAAATACTGCCTTTGCATTTTCCTCTGTTGCACAGAAGGGAAGTCTTAAGTCGCAGACACCCAGCATCTGCCTTGAGTCATAGTGAAGCATACTGAAGGCAACCGTGATTTCTCCGCTGACCTCCTCCTTCATATATACTCCCGCATTAAGACCTGTTGTGTCGCCGTGGGGAAGAATGCTGTCAAGAGAATGGAAAGCACGTGTGGATTTGCACTCCGAGAGGGGAAGATTTACTATAAGCCTTATAAGTGCCGTGAGGGCATTGTTTCCGAGGTGCGGCGTTGATGCGTGGGCACTCTTGCCGTAGCAGATGATTTCATCGCCCGCAAGCTCAAAGCTTACGCCAAGCTCTCTTCCGATTTCAAGAGCCTTTTCCCTGATAAGGCTCTTGTCTACGCCGTAAACCGTGCATCTTGCTTTTTCGGGAACGATGTTGGGGGCATTTCCGCATTCAAAGGATACGACTCTTGCACCGCCCTCATCGCTTGTTGTGATTGAAAAATTGGGGACATATCTTCCTTTTTCGCCGTTGTATACGGGAAAATCGGCATCGGGTGTAAAGGTGTTGGGTGCACTCTTTTCTGTTGCAAAGTAATGCTTAAGGTCGGATGAGCCTGTTTCCTCTGCAGAGCCGAAAATGAGCTTTACGCTGTTTTCGGGCAAAAGACCAAGGTCTCTCAGGGCAAGGCAGGCATAGAGTGCCGCAAGGGCAGGACCCTTGTCGTCGGTAACACCTCTGCCGTAAATAAAGCCGTTCTTCTCGACCAAGCTGAAGGGGTCTGTGTTCCAGCCGGTACCTGCCGCAACCACGTCGAGATGGGCAAGAATATCCAGCTTTATTTCGTCCTTTTTACCCTCAAAAATTGCAGTTCCTGCGTGATATCCGAAGTTTTTTGTGGCAAGACCGTATTTTTCGCAGAGGGCAAGCATTGTGTCAAGTGCCCTTGCACATTCCTCACCGTAGGGTGCATTTTCGGTCTTTGACGATTCAACCGAAGGAATTTCAATAAGGGTTTTAAGATCCTTCAAGAATTCCTCTTTGTGGGATGTAAGCCAAGTGTAGATTTTGTTTTTGAGTTCGCTCATAGTTTTCACCTAATTTTCGATAAATTTTATTGAAAAGCCTGTGCCATCCTTAAAGATCGGGCTTGTGTCCTCGGTGCTGTTTTTGTCAAGAGACATATAGTACTTAAGTGTTGCTTCAATCCAGTACATATATTCCGATTTGGGACTGTGTTTCTCGGCCGCTTTAAATTTTTCATACATTTCAATGCCGTCAGACGGGTCGTGCCAGGTGTCGGCGAAAATGAAGTCGTAGAAGGTCTTTGACATTTCCTTTTCTGCAAATTCAAACGCATCGGCACATATTACCTTTATTTTTTTCTTTGTCGGAAACTGCGGCAGGATGTATTTTGTGAAGAGCTCGATTACTGCCTTGTCCTTTTCGACGATTGTAACGCTTTCTACGTTATCCTTCATATGTGACATATAAGGAAAATAACCAAGTCCCAGACCGTATGTCAGAACATTGCCGAAGCTCTTTTTTACTGCGGGCATTGTGGTGCGTATTTCGTGGGGTGTAACCGTCATCCATTCTCTGCCGTCCTGAAGCACCGCAGGGTAGGGGAATTCTTCTTCGAAAAATCCTATCTGAGGGAAAAGCCTGCCGTCTTTGTCAAGCACCGATTCGTTGGCAAGAAACGCTTCATAGGGCTTAAAGGACATAACCTTGAATTCCCAGCTTTCGTTTGTGACATAGGGAAATTTTATGTTTTTGTAGTAGGCATCGTTTTCAAATTCCGACTTGTTCTGCAAATGGCACATTGAAGAAAAACGCTCACGGAAAAACGCCTTGTCTTCCTTTGAATCCACAATGTCAAAGCCGCAGTAGGTGGCAAGAAGCGTTGCATACGCATATTCCCTCTGCTGCTTGTCAAAGCCGAAGGCTATGGAATCCACCATTTCGCCGTCTATGGCGTCGGGCATCAAATTGAGATATAGCGACAACTGCCTGAGAATTCTGGCATTGTCCGAACGGATACTCATCTTTTTACCTCACATTTCATCTTATATTTTAATAATAAACCCAATTTATTATGCAGAACAAAATAATCTTAAAACCCAAAGTTAATAATTGAAGTTTATTGACTTTGAATTTTGTTTGTGATATCATTTGCTTATGAAATATAATCTTTGAAAAAAGGACAGAAAAATGGAAGATTACAGCAATATAAAGTGGATAAAGATAACTAAAGATAATTTTGACATATACAATATGGACGAGGAGTATAAGCGTCTGCCCGACAGTGTAACAGAAGGTATGACGGATCTTGGAAAGATTGTGGCGAAATACTCGGCAGGCGGCAGAGCAAGATTCTCGACAAACTCCAATATAATCGTAGTCCGTGCAAAGATGAAGCTTCACTGGGATATGAATTTTGACCTTTACAGGGTAGATGAAGAAACGGGCAAGGAATACTTTGCGGCAGGCTACAGGGATATGTTCTACGGCGTGCACGAAGGTGAGTTTTCCGCAAGAATCGGCGAAGGTACTGTTCAGAAGAATAAAAAATGGCAGTACTATACCCTTAATTTCCCCTGCTTTGCCTTTATAGAGGACGTTGAACTCGGCATTGAAAAGGACGCAGAGCTCGGCAAAGGAATTCCTTATAAATATACAAACCCCGTTGTTTTCTACGGCTCATCCATTACCAACGGCGGACTTGCTTCCCGTCCCGGTATGGCATATACCTCGCTAATATCTCAGAAGTATGGTCTTGACTATATAAACCTCGGTCTTTCGGGAAGTGCAAAGGGAGAAAAGGAAATATGCGACTATATGGCAAGTCTCGATATGTCCTGCTTTGTGTGTGACTATGACCATAATGCACCCACATATGAGCATCTTGAAGAAACGCACCTTCAGATGTACAAAATAATCCGTGAAAAGCACCCCGATATTCCCTATATTATGGTGTCAAAGCCCGACTGCTTCAAGGAGCCCGAGGATGCAAAACGCCGCTTTGAGGTTATTTTAAAGAACTTTGAATATGCAAAGAGTGCGGGCGATAAAAACGTATACTTTATTGACGGCAAAACCCTCTTTGAGGGTGAGTACTACACCGCCTGCACTTTTGACGGCTGCCACCCCAATGATGTTGGCTTTATGAGAATGGCGGATAAAATCGGCACACTTATTGCAAGGGTGCTGGGACTTACAGAAGATAAGGAACACGATTTATATTTTTAAATAGGAGAAGACAAAAATGACCAGAATTTTATTTCAGGGTGATTCCATAACAGACTGCGGAAGATCAAGGGAAAACGATGCCCAAAAAGGCGGCGGATATGCAAATTTTGTATCTGCACAGCTTAATGTCGAACATCCCGGCGAATACGAAGTTATAAACAGAGCAATATCCGGCAACAGAATAGTTGACCTTTATGCAAGAATAAAGGCAGACCTTATCAATCTCAAGCCCGATGTTCTCAGTATACATATAGGTATCAACGACGTATGGCACGAGGTTGAAATGCAAAACGGTGTTGATGCGGAAAAGTTTGAAAAGATTTACGATATGCTTCTTTGTGAAGTAAAAGAGGCACTTCCGAATATAAAAATCATTCTTCTCGGAGCGTATGTTACCAAAGGACGTGCTACCGAAGGCGCGTGGGAATATTTTGAAGCAGAAGCGAAAAAGAGAGCTGAAAGCGCAAAATGTCTTGCCGAAAAACACGGCTGTGTGTTTGTAGACCTTCAGACTGAGTTCGATAAAGCCATTGAAAGATACCCCGAGCCCTACTGGACTCTCGAGGGTGTTCATCCCACAGAGGCAGGTCACGAGCTTATAAAACGTGCGTGGATGGATGTGTTTGAGAAAATCAAATAAATCAAAAAAGCGGTCAAAAGACCGCTTTTACTTATGTATTGATAATAATTCTTACAATCTAAGACGCTGAAACGGACAGTCGAGGACGCCTGTCCCTACAGGTGCCGTTTATGCAAGCGTCACCTTTGCAACTCTCACGCAATAATTACAGCCATAGGGGAAGCCTGTGCAGGCAACCTTAAGATTTGTGCCGTCCTGCTTGAACTCGAGTACTTCGTCATTGTCCATCCACTTGAGTTCCTTAACTTTCGCACCGTCAAGAAGCTTGAAGGCTCTGTCCTTGCCACCGCCACCGCCATTGAGAACTACATTTTCACTTCCGAGTCTGCCAAGGTCATACGCAAAGAGGTAGAGAACCTTGTCGTCTTCATCATTCTTTAAGATAAAGTCCTTTGAGCCGTCGCAGATTGTGTAGGGCTTGCCGTTGTAAATAGCTTCGCCGTATACGTCTGTCCATCTGCCCATAGTTTTTAAGAATTCCTCCTGAATGGGAATAATACCGCCCTGAGCAGAGGGACCGATGTTGAGAAGGAAGTTCGCACCGACCTTTCTGCAGTCGCAGAGGCATTCGATAAGCTCTCGGGTACTCTTGTAATCAAGGTCGTTGTAGCCTACTGCCCAGTGGTCATTCATTGTGTAGCACATTTCGCCTGTGATGTACTTTGACATTTTGCTTCTGTCTAAAGGCTCGGGGCGACCTTGCTCGTATGTAACGGCATCAATTTCGGGGTGACCCAGCTCGCCTCTTGCCGAAAGACCTGTGTTGTTGATAATCATAGCATCGGGCTGATGCTTTCTGATTGTGCCGTAAAGCTCATCCAGCTTCCAGTCTGCATCGGGCTTGTCCCAGTTGCCGTCGAACCAGAGTCCGCCGATTTTACCGTAGTTTGTGCAGAGAATTTCCACACTCCTTCTAAGATATTCGAGATATTCGTCAAAGTTGTTCTTGTATTCTTCCCTGTACCAGTCGAGGGTTGTGTGATAGAAGAAGGGGATAAGGTCATACTTTCTGCAGGCATCCACAAATTCTTTGATTAAATCTCTTTTTGCGGGAGAATGGGGCGCATCAAAGTCGTTGAGACCTTTTGTGTCGTAGAGTGAGAAGCCTTCGTGATGACGTGTTGTGAGGGTGATGTACTTACAGCCTGCCTGCTTTGCGGCTCTTGCGATTCTTTCCGCATCAAAATCCTCTGCGGTAAAGGTATCCTTTAATTTCATATATTCGGAGAATGGAAGATTTTCTTCGTGATAGAAGTACCACTCACCCTTGCCTACCTGAGAGTAAAGACCCCAGTGGATAAAAAGTCCGAAGCCAAGCTTTTCAAAGTCAGCTATTCTTTTTTCGGGAATAAGCATTGTCAGTTCCTCCTTGGATTGTTATTTCGGTGGTATTATACCATTTTTTTGCATTAAGGTCAATATAACAAATCTACATATTTACGTAAAGAAACAACAACAGAGACTTTTTTGCCCCTGTTGTTAAGTGTGTATTACGTTGTCGGTATATATTCCCGTAATTCCCATATCGAAATATTTCTTCTGCTCTGTTTTGTCGTTTACCGTATGAATAAACAGCGGAACGTCCGTGCCGAGCAGACTGTCTACATATCCGTCTATTTCACATAGCTCTGCCGGAAAAGTGTAGCCGTACAGTGCGTTGCTTTGTGCAAAGGCGGTAAGATACTCAACATCCGTCTTTGTATTCCAATCAAGCTTGTAAAGGGAAAAGATTATGTTTTCATAGCCGAGATTTCTGATGTGGGCGTATTCATTTTCCGAGTAGACCTGCATAATAAAGCGGTCCTTGAGCTGAGGATACTCTCTGTTTATAACGCCTGCAAAATATACATTCAGATCCTTTACGTCGGTGATAATATAAGCATCGTCGTGCCTTGTGAGAAAATCCGCAAGGACTTCAAGATTTATTGAGGAAAACAGGCTGTAAACACCGTTTTGCATAAATTCGTCTTCGGTGGGTTTTATGCCGTCAAAGCCGGAATAGGCAATATGGTTCCAGTCGTGAATGCACACGGGTCTTAAATCGGAGGTGAAATTGAAGTCAAGCTCAATATATCTGTTGCCGTTGCTGTATGCGTTTTCAAGAGCTTCAAGGGAATTGGTTTTTCTGAAGCCTTCGTATACACCTGCGGCGTGAACGATATATGTGTGGTCGGGTGCGTTTGCAGCTCCGTCATATGCGGGAACCGACGTCATACCTGACGAGCAGATTTGCAGTGCCGCCAGGGTCGCACCAAGCAACTCTTTGAACATTCATTTCTCCTCCTTTCAAAAAAATCTCTTTATATTATATCATATATTCTTTTATAAATCAATACTGTTATACACGGAAAAATGCAGTAGAAAAGGCAGACCGGGGTCTGCCTTTTCCTTTAGTTATTATCAATTTCCCATCTGATAACTTCTCCGTTATCTGCTCTTATCTCGGCATCGTATTCTGTGGTGACGGTTTCAAATTCAACCTCGTACACCCAGATTCCGTTTTCGTTGTCAAGCTCTGTTCTGTCGAATCTTGCATCGTTTTCCGAAAGTCCTGCCTTTTCAAGGGCAATTCTTTTTGCCTCTTCTACACCGATAAGCTCAGACGGAATGCTTGCCACGGGTGAGTTGCCGCCGCCGTAATTTGAACTACCGAACGGCGCACCTGTGCAGGAAGCAAGAAGTAAAAGAGATAAAGCTAAGGTAAAAACAAAAAGTTTTTTCATATCAAAAAGCTCCTTTCATATAGAGTTTTTCCAAAAAATCCGAAAATATTATCAGCCTGCGGTGTGCGTCTATTGTGCTCTGACAATTATATTTTAACATTCCTGCCTGCAGCTTGTCAACAAAAACGAAACGGATGTAAAGTCTTTTCAATGATTAAGGTCATTGACTGACGATGCAAACATTAGTATAATAAAGAAAAACTCGGTTTTTGAAAACAGTACGGATAAAAGAAAGAGTTGTAAATGAAACAGATTAAAGGTTTGGCAAGCATACTTTTTGCATTTGTGATGCTTGCAGCAGGCGTATTTGCTTCGGCACAGCAGGCACCGTCTCTTCCTGCCCCTCAGATTGTTAAGCCGGGCGACATCAACAACGAGCTGTTTACGGTTGTTGAAGAAGCGGAAAAATTCAGCACGGGAAGAAATTTGCAGACAATTGCATTTCAGTTTACAATTAAGGTTTACAATTGAGGATTCACTTTTACAATTGAGGCGCATAATACAACGCATAAAACAAAACCGCCGATGATTTTACTCCTCGGCGGCATTTTATTTATCAAATTTTAAAGAATTGTATAGAACAGAATAAAAAGAAAATGCAGCACACTTCCAATGATGCAAAACACATGGAATACCGAGTGCATCCATTTCTTTTTGGCAAGGCCATAGCACATCGCACCGATTGTATATGCTATTCCACCTGACAGCAGGAGCCAGAAAGCAGCCATGCCCACTGCTTCAATCAAAGCACCGATACGAACAATAATGCACCATCCCATCACGAGATAACACACCATAGAGATTTTCTTGTACTTTTTCAGATCAATCGAATTCAGCACAATTCCTATGATCGCAAGCGCCCATATAATACCAAACAGTATCCAGCCTTCTGCAAGATTTCTTTCCCTCATAGCACATAGAGCAATGGGTGTATATGTACCTGCAATCAATATAAATATCATACAATGATCTATTACTTGAAAAACTCTTTTCGCCATAGTGTTCGGTTTTAGTCCGTGATATATACTTGATGCGGTGTATAATAAAAGCATTGTGACACCAAAAATCGTTCCCGAAACGACACCATATACATTTCCTTCAATTCCTGCAAACACACTACACAGAACTATTGCGGCTATACCCAATGCTCCTCCGACAATATGAGATACCATGTTAAATATTTCTTCACCTTTTGTATATGACGGCATGTGTCTGTCAGCAAGCCTTGTTCTTTTCATCATTTCCTTCATCACCCTTCTCTCCTAATTATACAGTGTAATTCTAAACTCCGTTCCTTTGCCAAGCTCACTCTTTACAGAAATTTCGCCGCCGTGAAGTTCGATTATGCTCTTTACCATAGCAAGCCCTAAACCGCTGCTACCGTATTCATCATTACGAACATCATCAACCCTGAAAAATCGTCCCCATACTTTATCAATATGTTCCTCAGATATTCCGATACCAT
>CAZTNR010000022.1:0-23961 GCA_964614955.1 uncultured Oscillospiraceae bacterium
GGCACACATTGATGCAGGTGCTAAGAAGGTAGTTATCTCTGCTCCCGCAGGCAACGATCTTCCTACAATCGTTTACAGCGTTAACGAAAACACACTTACAAAGGAAGACACAATAATTTCTGCTGCTTCCTGTACAACAAACTGCCTCGCTCCTATGGCTAAGGCTCTCAACGACTACGCAGCAATCCAGTCCGGTATTATGACAACAGTTCACGCTTACACAGGCGACCAGATGATCCTCGACGGTCCCCACAGAAAGGGTGACTTCAGAAGAGCAAGAGCAGGCGCACAGAACATCGTTCCTAACTCCACAGGCGCAGCTAAGGCTATCGGTCTTGTAATCCCCGAGCTCAACGGCAAGCTTATCGGTTCTGCTCAGAGAGTTCCTACTTGCACAGGTTCTACAACAATCCTCGTTGCAGTTGTTAAGGGTAAGGACGTAACTAAGGAAGGCATCAACGCTGCTATGAAGGCTGCTGCCAACGAATCCTACGGTTACAACGAAGACCAGATCGTATCCAGCGACGTTATCGGTATGAGATACGGTTCTCTCTTCGATGCTACACAGACAATGGTAGCTAAGATTGACGAAGACACATATCAGGTACAGGTAGTTTCTTGGTACGACAACGAAAACTCCTACACAAGCCAGATGGTTCGTACAATCAAGTACTTCGCAGAACTCGCATAAGCGTTGAAGCACTGCGGCAAATTTCGCGGGGCATTCCCTGTGGAACAAACTGTAACATTCGCGTAAATAACGACCCCGACAGCCAAACAACGGCGTTCGGGGTTTTTGTTTGTTGTGCGACAAGTGACATTTGTTATTTCGATAGTATATCCCGTGAATTGTCAGCTGCGACTCGCCGCTCAAACACCGACATCGGGGAATTTTGTATGTTGGAACAATTCAATAATAACCAAATTTCATAAAAACATTTGACAAATGAACGATATTGTGATAAAATACCGTCAGAGGTGAAACAAGTGGACGAACTTACAATGATGATAAAAAATGAAATTAAGCGCAAGTATAAAAGCGTGAGACAGTTTTCAGCCGCAATTGATATTCCTCAGTCTACAATAATCAGCGCTATGCGAAAGGGGATAGGCGGCACATCCTTTGATACGGTCGTGAAAATGTGCTCTGCTCTTGATATCAAGCTTTCGATGAATTCGGGAATATTTATGGATAAAGAAATGACAGAGCTTCTTGAAAGCTTTGCAGAACTTGATGAACGAGGTAAAAACTCGGTAAAGTCGGTTTGCAGCGTTGAGCTTTTAAGATGCAGAAATATACCCATTATGAGCGTTGTTGCGGCACTTGAAAAATTGCAGAATTCTTCTAATGAATAAAGGAAAGACGGCTTACGCCGTCTTTCTGTTTTCTATAGACTTTTCCACAAACTCCGTAACTGTCCTTGTATATTCTTCGGTGTCAAGAAAATAACTTATGGCGTGACCTGCATTCTTTACCGTAAGCATCTGCTTTTGCTTTGATGCACAGACCTCAAAAACTTCCTTTCCCATTTCGTAGGGAACGTACCTGTCGTCGTCGCCGTGAATTATGAGTATGGGAATGCTTGTGTTTTTAACAGCTTCTTTTGCAGATGAGGATTCTATATCCACCTTGGCAAACATTTTTGCACTGAGCTTTACAAAGGGATAGAGGAATTTGTCGGGGTATTTTCTGTCCCTTGCAACCTTGCATATAATTTCTTTCGGGGAAGAATAGGGGCAGTCGGCAAGTATGCAGACTACATTGGGTAAATCAAGCTCGCTTGCCATAAGCACGGTTGCTGCACCCATAGAAACTCCCGACAGAATTATTTTTATGTCCTTGCCGAATCTTTTTACTGTATATTCAACCCACTCTTTTACATCCAGCCTTTCGTTTATGCCGAAGGTGATGGCTTTGCCTTCACTTTTTCCGTGGCATCTCTGGTCTATGATTATTGAACTGATACCGTTTTTTTTGCTGATTAAACTGCCTCCGCAGTAGTCGCGCATAGCGTTTCCTCTGTAGCCGTGAAAATCAAGCTCTATTATATTTTCTCTGTCCCTTTTGTAGTATCTTCCGAAAAGCCTGAGACCGTCAAAGGAGGTGATGCAAACCTCCTCGTATTCCAATGCTTCAAGCTCGTCTATGTGCGATAACATTAAGCTTTTTATGGGATCGTATTGGTCGTTGTTTGGAATTCTTCTCGGATTTGCCGTTTGCTTTCTTTGCGGATGAAATGTCATATAAAATAGAACACGTAAAAATGCAAAAAATATAACCAAAAGTATAATCAATGCTGTTGCAAGTGTGTAAATGTAATTCATTGTAAACCTCGATTCTGAAGAGTAAGGTCGCATACCTTTATGGATAAAAACTCAATAAGCTTTTTCGGGTCAAGTAACAGCTGACAGCCCTTTATTCCTGCACTTACAGTGATTCTGTCAAAAAGAAGACAGGCTTCGTCTATATATGTCGGATACTTCTTTTTCATACCTATAGGACTGCAGCCACCTCTGATGTATCCTGTGTTTGACAGAAGCGCCTTTACGGGTAAGAGCTCTATTTTTTTGTCTCCCGTAACCCTTGCACATTTCTTGAGGTCAAGCTCCAAAGCACAGGGAATGCAGAAAACAGAAAGCCCGTTTTTGTCGCCTCTTGCCACAAGGGTTTTGAAAACAAAGTCGGGGTTTAGTCCTATTTGCTCTGCTATATGCACACCCGTAAGGTCGTTGTCATCGGGGACGTACTCGTAGGGCGTGTATTCAATTTTTGCACCGTCAAGTATTCTCATTGCATTGGTTTTTGTCAAAATAATCACCCGTAAAAAGTTGATAATGTAAGTATAATCCAAATTGCCGCAAAATAAAAGATTTTTATGTAAATAATGATTTATATACTTGAATTGTTGTATTCTTTCGGTTATAATAAAAAAAGAGGTGAATGTTATGGAAAAATACAGTATTCCGCTTAGTTCAATCGTTGATGAGCTCAAACTCGAAAAAATATACGTTCCCGATAATTTTGACGAAATTCTCGTTACAAAAAAGGAAGTAAACCGTCCGGGACTTCAGCTTGTGGGCTTCTTTGACCATTTTGATAACGGACGAATTCAGATAATGGGTAAAGTAGAATACCACTATCTTCTTGAACTGTCTACGGAGGAAAGAAAAAAGAGTATAGAGGGGCTGTTCGCCCACGGTGTACTCGCGTATGTGGTATCAACCGACCTTGAAATTTTCCCCGAGCTTATGGAGGCGGCACAAAAGTATAATACTCCCATTCTTCGCTCGTCTCTTACAACCAGTGAAATAATGGGCGCTATGATAGCCTCACTCAATGTTCACCTTGCAGAAAGAATGACACGTCACGGTGTATTTGTGGAGTGCTACGGTGAAGGTATTCTTATTCTCGGTGACAGCGGTATAGGTAAGAGTGAAACGGCAATCGAACTTGTAAAAAGAGGTCATAGACTTATTGCCGATGATGCCGTTGAAATCAAGAAGGTTTCCTCAAAGACACTTGTCGGCTCTGCACCCGAGCTTATCCGTCACTACGTTGAGCTTCGCGGTATAGGCATCGTTGACGTAAGACGTATTTTCGGTATGGGTGCTGTAAAGCTTACAGAGAAGATTGATATGATTATAAACCTCGAGCCCTGGCAGCAGGGTAAGTTCTACGAAAGAGTGGGGCTTGATACAGAGTATACAAATATTATGGGTATCGATATTCCAACAACTACCATACCCGTGCGTCCCGGCAGAAACCTTGCAATTGTAATTGAAATTGCGGCGATGAATAACCGCCAGAAGAAGATGGGATATAATACTGCTGTTGAGTTCAACAAGAAGCTTATGGGACAGCTTAGTGATGACAGTAACAGATAAGGGAAAAGAATTTTCGGGCAAAGCCCACATTACTATGAAATATATAAGATAGGAGAGATTAAAATGTACAGCTTTGGAATTGACCTTGGCGGAACAAATATCGCCGTAGGTGTTGTAGACACAGAAACCGGTGCAATAGTGAAGAAAGGCAGTGTTCCCACACTTGCAAACCGTCACGCAGATGAAATTATGAAGGATATGGCAGCTCTCTGTAAGAGCCTTGCCGAAGAAATGGGACTTGCAATTTCTGATTTTGCATATGCAGGTATCGCCGCACCCGGTACGATTGATAATGAAACCGGTACTGTAATATATTCAAATAATATCAGAATGGATAATTACCCCATAGCACAGAAGCTTATGGAATACTCGGGAGTAAAGAAGGTTTACTGCGAAAATGATGCAAATGCTGCAGCCTACGGTGAGGCGGCATACGGCGCATCAAAGGGCACAAGGAACTCTGTTATGATTACCCTCGGAACAGGTCTTGGCGGCGGTGTTATTGTTGACGGTAAGCTTGTTACGGGCTCAAATGCGGCAGGGGCAGAGCTTGGTCATACGGTTATTTCCGTCGGCGGCCTTTCCTGTACCTGCGGCAGACGCGGCTGTTGGGAGGCATATTCCTCGGCAACAGGTCTTATCAATATGACAAAGAGAAAGCTTGAAGTAACACCCAAGGATGCGACTGTTATGCATAAGATGGTTGAGGATGACGGAAAGGTCAGCGGAAGAACCGCCTTCAACGCTATGAAGATGGGTGATAAAGTCGGCAAGGAAGTGGTTGACGAATACCTCCTTTATCTCGCAGAGGGTATTACAAATATGGTTAATATCTTCCAGCCCGAGGTTGTTGTAATCGGAGGCGGTGTATGTAACGAAAAGGAACACCTTGTAGAGCCTCTTAAGGTAATGGTTTCAGAAGGCGACTATTATAAGGGAGAGGGCGTTCACGCACAGATTAAGGTTGCGGAGCTCGGTAACGATGCAGGCATTATCGGTGCGGCGATGTTGGGCTTCTAAAATTCAAACTTGCATTTTTCTCACGGCAAATCCTCTAAAACGGTGGGTTTGCCGCATTTTTTGCATTTTTGCAGGAAAAATTATGCAAAAAATTGTAAACAAATATCTTTTTCTATTGCCAAATCAAAATCTTTACTGTATAATGCTAAAGAACGTGAAAAATAATAGTATACAACAACTTTGAAAGGTTGCATTAAAGAATGAATTATACTTCTATGAGCAAGAGCGAGCTTCTTGCCGAAAAAGAAAAATTGCAAAAAGAATATGATGAATATGCAAAAATGAACCTCAGCCTTAATATGGCAAGAGGTAAGCCCTGTACCGAACAGCTTGACATTACAGAGGGAATGCTTTCCGTTATGCAGAAGAATGAGGACTGCTTTACGGCAAAGGGCTTTGACTGCAGAAACTACGGACTTGTAGACGGTCTTGATGACGCAAAGAGAATGTTCTCACCCATAATCGGCGTTCCGTGGGATCAGATTATTATGGGCGGTAACTCCAGCCTTAACCTTATGTATGATGCTATGGCAAGATGTATGCTTTACGGAGTAAACGGCGGTAACGGTCCCTGGATTAAGCAGGAAAAGGTAAAGTTCCTCTGTCCCGTCCCGGGTTATGACAGACATTTTGCAATCTGCGAAAGTCTTGGCATCGAAATGATAAATGTTCCTCTTCTTTCGGACGGACCTGATATGGATGTTGTTGAAGAGCTTATCAAGGACGAAACGGTAAAGGGCATATGGTGTGTTCCCAAGTACTCAAATCCCACAGGTATTACCTATAGCGAAAAGACAGTAAAGAGACTCGCTTCAATGAAGCCTGCATCGAAGGATTTCAGAATTTTCTGGGATAATGCATATGCCATTCACGACCTTTATGAGGATAAGAAGGATACCCTTGTTGATATTCTTCCCGAATGTGAAAAGGCGGGTAATCCCAATATCGTTTATGTCTTTGCTTCCACAAGTAAGATTTCCTTCCCGGGAAGCGGTGTGTCTGTAATCGGTTCTTCAAAGGAAAATATTGAATACATCAAGAGCATTATGCAGATGCAGACCATAGGTCACGATAAGATGAATATGCTCAGACACGTAAAATTCTTCAAGGATGCAGACGGTATTGCAGAATTTATGAAGAAGCACGCAGATATCTTAAGACCCAAGTTTGAGGTTTGCGAAAAGAAGCTTTCCGAAAAGCTCTCGGGCCTCGGTGTTGCAGAATGGACAAAGCCTCTCGGCGGATATTTTGTAAGCCTTGATGTACTTTGCGGCTGTGCAAAGAGGGTTGTTTCTCTGGCAAAGGATGCAGGTGTTGTGCTTACGGATGCAGGTGCAACCTTCCCTTACCATAATGACCCTAAGGATAACAACATCAGAATAGCACCTAGCTTTCCTCCTGTTTCGGAGCTTGAGGTGGCAATGGATGTGCTTTGCGTGTGCGTAAAGCTTGCGAGCGTAGAAAAGCTTATCGGCTGAAATAAATACGGATTTTCAAGGAGTCGGACACGGCTCCTTGTTTTTATATAATATTTAAAATATACTGTTTACTTTTTTTATATTTGTGATATAATAACTTATGATGGATGTACTATATACTGATAATTTTGCAAAGGAGAAGGAGTAATGTCTTCAAAAAGAACTTTGGACAAAACAATGACTGCTTTGGAAAACGCAAAAATTAAGACAGTAAGAGTATATGACTTCATAAAGGGACTGTCGATCCGTAATAAAATGAATTTCGATTTGAGTGTAAAATCGGACAAGGCAATAATGCCCGTCTGGAAATATGCTGTCGGATACAATAAGGAAATAAGGGTTATGCCGATGCTGCTTGCGGTGCTTGCGGCACTTATTACTGTGTGTACGGCTGTAAGAATCGGCAAAAACTGCAATAAATAAAACCTGCCGTAAAGGCAGGCTACATATCAGCTTTCTATGTTTTGAACAAGCTCTGAAAGCTCGGTGCGGTTTTGCAGGGTGATGCCTTCGCGCATAGCTGAAACATCAGCTGCAGTAAATCTTTCAAGCGGGGCTTTTATGCGGTAAAGAAAACTGTTGTTTTCCAGTACATATATGTTTTTGCCGACACACTTTATTTCAAAAGGACCTTCCTCCGTAATCTCGGAAAAGCTTTTGTATAGACATTTTTCTGTTTGCTCGGAAGTGTCGGGATAGCTTTCTTTTGTGCTTACGGAGTAGCTGACTATGTCGGGAGCAAGTGCAAATCCCGAGATAATGGCTGCGGTGACAGCAAGGGAAAAGAGAAATACCGCGCAGATTGTTGTAAAAAGCTTCTTTTTGTCCTTTGTTTTCATAGATTCATCCCCCTTGTTTTTATTATTCATAAAAATAAAACTATTATACGTAAAACGAAAATATTGTCCGGAATATATTTAAGCGGAGGTATTATGAACGATAATAATATGACACCAAAAAAGCCTTCGGGTACAGATAAAACCCGTTCCTTTACCAATCCCTCCAGAAGCGGTGACGGAGAGCTGAAGGTAGATACGGCGATAAACATAAAGAAGGCGACTGCAAAGAAGGCGCTGAAAAAAGGCACAAGGGTAACAGGCAGAATTGTCGCTTTTTTGGCAAGTGCCGTTCTTACCCTTCTGGTTATCGGTATTATTTGCGGCGTTATCGTCGGAAGTGCCTTTGCCGTTTATACGAGCAAGTATCTTATTGACGACGATTTTGATATTGAACCCTCGGAGCTAAGGAACGATCTGAGCCAGACCTCTTGGATATACTACAACGATAAGTATACTCAGGAAAACGGCGAAAAGTATGATCCGATAGAAATCTACGGTACCGAAAACAGACAGTGGGTAAGCTATGACGATATGCCAAAGCACCTTGTCGATGCATTTATTGCTATAGAAGATGAGCGATACAGAACTCATAACGGCGTTGACTGGAGAAGAACCTTCGGTGCTGTGCTTTCCTTTGCAACGGGCAGTGATAACTACGGCGGCTCTACAATCACCCAACAGCTTATCAAGAACGTGACGGGTGAAGATGATACAACCATACAAAGAAAGGTTACGGAAATTTTCAGAGCCCTCAGCCTCAATGAAAAGAGAACTAAGGATGAGGTGCTTGAAATGTACCTCAACAGAATTCACCTTTCAAGAAGTAACTACGGCGTAGGTGCTGCGGCAAAGTACTATTTCGGCAAGGAAGTAAATGAGCTGACTGTGCTTGAGAGTGCCGCACTTGCCGCAATTCCCAAGTCTCCTACGAAATATGACCCTGTAAGAAATCCCGAGTACAATAAGGAAAGACGGGCACTTGTTCTTGATAAGATGTTAGAGCTTGAGGCGATTTCTCGGGAGGAATATGATTTAGCAATTGATGCTGAGCTTGTACTTAATATAACCTATGAAGAAACTCAGCAGACGGGTACTTTTTCGTATTTTACGGATGCACTTCTTGAGCAGATTATAAAGGATCTTGATGCGGAGTACGGATATACCAGACAGGAAGCACTTAGTCTCATCTATACCGGCGGTCTTGAAATATATACAACAGAGAATCCCGAAATCCAGAAAACGATGGAAGAGGTGTTCAACGATCCCGACACCTTTGCCACAGTGGATGACGGCGTTCAGCCTCAGAGCGCGATGGTGCTTATGGATCCGTATACGGGTGAGGTTGTCGGACTTGTCGGCGGTAGAGGCGAAAAGCAGGGCAAGCTTGAGCTTAACCGTGCCACTATGAGTAAGCGTCAGGTTGGTTCATCAATCAAGCCTCTTACCGTATATGCACCTGCAATGGATCTCGGCTTGATAAGATATTCCACCGTGTTTGATGATACTCCCATATATATGGAGAAAATGGGAAAATACTGGCCCACAAATTCTCCCAACAGATATTTTGGAAAAATCAGCGTAAATGAAGCAATAATTCTTTCAAAAAATACAATAGCCGTGAAGGTTGTCAAGGATGAGCTGGGTGTTGAATATGCTTATAATTTTGCAAAGAACAACCTTCATCTTGACAGCCTCGTGGAAGCCGACAGGGATATAGCACCCCTTGCTCTCGGCGGTTTTACAAACGGTCTTACGGTACTTGAAATGACTGCTGCATATTCTATTTTCCCCAACAGCGGTAACTATTCTGCACCGAGACTCTACACAAAGGTTCTCAATAACGACGGCACAATGCTTCTTGACAGAAGAACCGCAGTTGAAGAAAGAGCCATAAAGGAATCGACTGCAACGGTTATGACAAAGCATTTGCAGAATGTTGTTCAGTACGGTACAGCTGCAAGAATAAAGCTTAAGAATAGAATAAACTGTGCAGGTAAAACGGGTACAACCAATGATAATAAGGACCTTTATTTCTGCGGCTTTACGCCCTATTATGTCGGAGCCTGCTGGTTTGGTTATGATATTCCCAAGAGCCTTTATAAGTTTGGCGGAAATCCTGCGATGAATGCCTGGGAAAAGGTAATGGAAAAGGTTCACGAGCCTATTTTTGAAAAAGCTTCCTCGGGTGAAGAACAACTCAAAAGCTTTGATTTTTCAAAGCTTAAGACGGCTACCTTCTGCCTTGACAGCGGTATGGTACCCACCGAAAACTGCAGTCTTGACCTCAGAGGAAATAGAGTAGGTACAGGATACTATTACGAGGGCGAAGGAAAACCGACACGCAGCTGTAATGTTCACGTGGTGGTGCCCTGGTGTAATGAAAGTAATCTGATGGCGAATGACTTCTGTACAGATCTTCGTCCGGCTTCACTCATAAGGGAAGAAACCAGAAGCTTCACTCACGGCAACGTCCTTATAGAGGATGCAATTTACACATACAGAGATGTAGATATTCACAATTATAAGGAAATTCCGCACTATCCTCCGTTCTATATGTATACGCTGTCTGAGGGTGAAACCACAGGCTACTCAAAGTATGACGAAGGTGCCGCGGTCAACGGTATGTGCAGAATTCACGGTGCACCGGTTGAAGAGCCGGAAAAAACAGAGGATGCGCAAGAAGCACCGAAGTCGGGTGATGAGGCGGAAGCAGGAGACACGACAGAATCCGGAAGCACAACGGCTGAAATCGACGGGGATTTGTCGGGTGAGGCCGTGAACGATAACGATAACGACAATACGCTTGAATAAACACTTAAAACAGGAAGGTTAAATGTTTTCAGAAATAAAAAAACGTGCAGCAGTGATGTTTCTTGTGCTTTGCTACAGCCTCGGACAGATGGCGGTTCCCATATATGCAGATAACGGCATAGACGATACTCTTTTTGACGAGCTTCTTGCCGAAAGGGAAGAAATGTCGGATGAGGAGCCGCAAAAAACCGAAAAAGCGGATGTCAGCATTGAGGACTTTAACGACGTAAAGAAAAACGATTGGTTTTATCCTTACCTTGAATACCTTGTTTCAAGAGGCTTGATAAACGGCAAGACAAGTACGGCATTTGAACCGCAAAGCACCTTTTCCTATGCCGAATGCAGTGCCGTGATTGTAAGGTATCTGGGACTTGAAGAGGAAGCGGAACGGCGTATGAAGCAAATCTCTTTGCGTGATTCTTCAATGAAAAACGTCTGGTATGCGGGTTACTTTGAGGTTATGTCAGCGTTGGGACTTTTCTCGGATTACGGGCTTTTTGAATGTGAAAACGGAAAGCTTGTAAGTGTAAATAAACAATTGGCAAATTCGCCCGTTGTAAGATACAGGTTTGCCGAAAGCATTTCACAGTCCTTTGAGCTTGACAGCACTCTTAAGGCAAGAAACATCTACCCCGAAATAGGTGGAAGCGGCAGAGAGTTTATAGCTGGCGGCGGATATAATGAAAATGTGCTTGAACGCTATAAAAGTCTTATAAGCGACTTTGACGATATTCCGGAGCATAGCCGTAAAAATGTCCTCAAAGCCTATTACAACGGTATTTTCAACGGCGATATTACAGGTAATTTTTACCCCGGTAATAACCTGACAAGAGCCGAAATGGCAAAGGTGCTTACAACCGTTTGCGACTATTCTATGAGAACTCGCCTTATCGAGGACGGCTATGCGGAAAAAGTCGGCGAGGATCTTTTTCATACGGATGCTTTCGGTGTAAAGACACTCAGGTACAACTCATCAACCACAGTACTTCTGAGAGAGACTGAAAATCTGTCAATAAGCGGCGGAAACGTAGAATATGTCAGCAGCAACAATGCCCCCTTCGGTTATGCAATAGATGTTTATCTGTATGAAAACGGAAGCCTTGCTGCCCAGTGTACTCTTCACGATTACAATGACGGCTCCTTTACATATAATACAAATAATGCAAGGGTGCTGTTTGTTCTGAGAAATGTTACTCAGAATGCAGGGGTAGAGGGCTCACTTGAAGTCGAAATAGCCGACGGCAAATTTCTTGAAGCAAAGCCGAAAATACGGACAATGTAATTTAAGACACGTCGTTTTGCGGCGTGTCTTTTGGCTTTTTGCCTAAAAAAACCTTTGACCTTTCAGAATTTGTCAATAAAAAAACGACGCATTTTATTGACACGTGGACAAAGTGGGTATATAATATATATTATTCGGTGAAAGTTTTCCCAAAACGCATAAGTCTATTATCAAGAGGTATTTGTATGAGCGGATTTTTTGGCGCAGCACTCAAGGAAGAATGTATTTTTGATATTTTCTACGGAACCGACTATCATTCCCATCTCGGTACACGCAGAGCAGGTCTTGCTGTGTATGACAGAGTAAACGGATTTGAAAGGTCCATACATAATATTGAAAACGCACCCTTCAGAACAAAATTCTCATCCGATTTCAGTCAGATGAAGGGGCATATGGGTATAGGTTGTATATCCGACTTTGAACCTCAGCCCTTGTTTATCCGTTCGCACCACGGCTCTTTTGCCATTACAACGGTAGGCAGAATAAATAACGCCGAAGAGCTTGCGGCAAAAATCATTTCTAACGGAACCCACTTCTTTGAAATGACAAGCGGTGAGATTAATCCCACCGAGCTTGTTGCGGCAATTATCAACCAGAAGGAAAACTTTATCGAGGGTATCAAGTATGCCCTTGAAATTATCGACGGCTCACTCAGTATGCTGGTGCTTACTCCCGTCGGAATTTATGCGGCACGTGACAAGCACGGAAAGACCCCTGTTGTTATAGGTAAGAAAGCAGATGACAGCGGCTTTTGCGCTTGCTTTGAATCCTTTGCATATCTTAACCTCGGTTATGTTGATTATAAGGAACTTGGTGCAGGCGAGGTTGTAGTATTTGATGCGGACAACGTCAAAACTCTCGTAGCACCTCACAATGAAAACCGAAAGGTTTGCACATTCCTTTGGATTTACTACGGCTATCCTTCATCCTCCTACGAAGGCAAGACGGTTGAAAAGGTAAGATACAACTGCGGAAAGCTTCTTGCAAAAAGAGACGATGTAAAGCCCGACCTTGTAACAGGCATTCCCGACTCGGGTATTGCTCACGCCATAGGTTATTCTACGGAATCGGGTATTCCTTATGCAAGACCCTTCATAAAGTATACACCTACCTGGCCTCGTTCGTTTATGCCTCCTACGCAGTCAAAGAGAAATCTTATTGCCAAGATGAAGCTTATTCCGGTTCACGAGCTTATTGAAAACAAGAGTCTCCTTCTTATCGACGACTCTATAGTAAGAGGCACACAGCTCAGAGAAACCACGGAATTTCTATACAGCAGCGGTGCGAAGGAAGTACATATAAGAGTTGGTTGTCCTCCTCTTCTTTACAGCTGTAAATATCTTAATTTCTCACGTTCATCCTCCGAAATGGAGCTTATAACAAGAAGAGTTATCACACGTCTTGAGGGCAGAGAACCCGACAATGAGCTTCTCAGACTCTATGCAGATCCCGAAAGCGAGCAGTACAACAATATGGTTGAAGAAATCCGCAAAGAGCTTCATTTCACGTCACTCCGTTACCACAGACTTGACGATATGATTGAAGCCACCGGACTTCCCGAAGAAAACTTATGTACATACTGCTGGAGCGGAAGAAAAGGTACAAAATAACAGGCAGTAACGATTGCTGCACCGTGACGGTAAATATCAGAATAAAAAAGAAGGCATCAGCCTTCTTTTTTTGTTGTATTAAACTCCGAAAAAATATGATGCTTACATCCGCCGTTTTTTTGGCACTCTTCACGGTTTGCACATTCAAAGCACCTGTTTTCTCCTCGTATATAGCTGTTGAACGTGGTGTTTTTCCCGATAATGTGACAATATCTTTCAACCGTTTCTTTATAAATATGTTTTTTGTCTGACAAAATGAATTCCTCCTGACTTTGCTCTACCTTTAGTATATGCAAAAACAGGAGGAATTATTACCGTTATTCGGGATTTTCTTCGTTGTTTTTGGAAATATTGCCTTCTCCGCCTTCTTTGTATCCGTCAATACCGGCTCTTTGCATTGCACCGAAAATGCGGTATTTGATGCCTTTGTTTTCCTTGTCAAGCTCGTGGAGAAGCTGCTTGACGTTTTCTCTGTCGCTTGCCTTGTCGGCAGGGCAGGGGCTGTGAAGTACAGGGAGGTTTGAATGATTTATAAAATACTTAATGTCCTTTTCAGGAGTGTACACAAGGGGACGAAGAAGGGTGATGTCCATTCTGTCAAGATATGTTACGGGCGAAAAGCACCCGATTCTGCCTTCATTGAAAAGATTCATTATGAATGTTTCAACGGCATCGTCGAAGTGATGACCGAGAGCAATCTTGTTGCAGCCCAGCTCTTTTGCTTGGGAGTGAAGGGCACCGCGCCTCATTCTGGCACATAATGAGCAGGGGTTTTTTTCCTTGCGGATATCAAATATAATTTTTGCAATGTCTGTTTCAAACAGAGTAAAGTTGACATCAAGCTGGCGGCAAAGCTCTCTGAGAGCCTCAAAGCTCTTTTTTGCTTCTGCTTCGTCACCGTAGCCTGCCTTATAGAACCCAGGATCCATAGTTATTACCTCAAGTTCAAAATGCTTGGGGTAGAATTTTTTTAAGGCTGCCATAGCGCAGACAAGGGCAAGAGAATCTTTGCCGCCCGACAGTCCGATGGCGATTCTGTCTCCGTCCTCAATCATATTGTAGTCATCCACGGCACGGCGTGTATAGCTGAGAATTCTTCTTGTGTTAAAGGTATAATTCATATATTTATGTCCTTTTGCTGTCTCATACTTTCCCCGTATAAATCATATAATGTAGCGATTATACATAGGGGGTAAACACGGTGAGACATAGATTTTACAAGTATATTCTATTGATAAATATTCTTACGGTTTTTACAGTTATTGTATCGGTTATATTCCTTTTCGGCAAGGAAAAGAATGACAGAATACCCGCTGCTATTACAACACCGCTTCTGAACGCAGACGTACTTGATGCTTCTTTTTGCAAGGATGCCGGTGCCGCTGTGCTTATTGATGCAAAAAGTGGTGCCGTTCTGTATCAGAAGAATGCTCATAAAAGACTTCCGATGGCAAGTACCACCAAAATTATGACTGCCCTTGCCGTTATTGAAAAATCAAGTCTTTCGGATGTTGTGACCGTATCATCCTCTGCCGCAAACACCGAGGGCTCGTCAATCTACCTTGAGGCAGGCGAAAAGATAACTGTAAAGGACCTGCTTTACGGGCTGCTTCTTGAATCGGGAAACGATGCTGCCACAGCCCTTGCAGAAGGTGTGTTCGGCTCTGCAGAAGAATGCTGTAATTATATTAACGGAAGATGCCACGAAATGGGGCTTGTAAATACAAGCTTTTCAAATCCCCACGGTCTTGATAATGACAACCATTATACGACGGCATATGAGCTTGCACTTATTACAAAATATGCGTTGAAAAACGATTCCTTCCGTCAGATTGTATCAACCAAAAGCTATGTTACGGAGGGTGTAAAAAAACGATATTTTTCAAACCATAACAGGCTTCTCAACAGCTTTGACGGTGCTATCGGAGTAAAGACGGGTTATACATCGAAGGCGGGCAGATGCCTTGTTTCTGCAGCATCAAGAGACGGGGAAGAATACATTGCCGTAACACTTAACGACAGCCTTGACTGGCAGAACCATAAGGATATGCTTACCTTTGCATTTGATAATTTTTCGGGTTATGAGGTTGCGGCAAAGGATGATTTTATCTTGCGCGTCGGCTTCGAAAGCTTTATACCTTTGGAGGATGTTTACATTACAACAACCTCAGAGGAAAATTTCTGCCTTAATTATAATTTTTCCGTGTCAGAGGACACTGCGGCTGTCGTCTATTCAACGGATAATGCAACGCTTGGCAACTTTGCCCTTAAAAAGCAGAGCTGACAGCAAGGGTACTTTCATTGAATGCCACAACTATTGTACCGTCTGTGTCTGTACGTTTTGAGGCGATGCCTCTTTCTTCGAGAGCTTGTGTCACTTCAACGTGGGGATGACCGTAGCTGTTGTCAAGACCGCAGCTGATAATGGCAAGAGCCGGGTCTACCGCATCCAGAAATGCATCGGAGTTTGAGGTGGATGAGCCGTGGTGTCCGCACTTGTAAACCTCGGCACTGACAGATACATCTTTGTCAAGAATGTCGTATTCAACTTCTTTTTCGGCGTCGCCCGTGAAAATAAATGTGCTTTTTCCAAGCTCCATTTTAAGACAAATGCTCGAATTGTTCAGATCCTCGTATGTGTCGCCGTCGGAAAGAATTTGAAACTCTATGTCTCCGAGCTTGAAAACATCACCGTCTTCGGGTTTTATAACCTTTGTTGAATTTTTCTTCTTACTGTTCTTTACAGCATTTAAAAGGCGGTCATAGCTTGAAGTGTTTTCCGTTTTGTCTGTCATATAAACCGTCTTTACGGGAAAGGCACCGAGAACCTCATCACCGCCGCCGATGTGGTCTTCGTGAGGATGTGTAAAGAGAACAAATTCAAGCTCTTCAACACCCTGATTGAAAAGATATGACACAATTATGTCGGAATAATCCTGTGTTGAGGCATCAATAAGAGCAAATTTTCCGTCAGATGTTTCTATAAGTGTGCAGTCGCCCTGACCGACACTCAGAAAATGAACGTAGCTTGCATTTTCCATTGACGCTTCGCTGTCGGAAAAGCTGCCCCTGTCAAGCCTGTCGGATATAAAGCTGTAAAGTGCCGCAATAATGATAACGGCATAAATAATCAGGTTTTTCTTTTGCTTTTTACTAAGGCGTTTAAACATTATTCCTCGGAGCCCTCGTAGTTCATTCGCATTTCAAGAAATTCTTCTCTTGTTATAAGCACCTTTCTTGGCTTTGAACCTTCAAAAGGACCTACAACACCGAGCTTTTCAAGCTTGTCTACGATTCTTGCGGCTCTCGCATAGCCGAGAGAGAGCTTTCTCTGGAGAAGGGATGTTGAAACAGAGCCTGAGTCAACAGCGATTTCTATTGCCGACATAATGGCATCGTCGCTTGCCATTATGGAATCTCTGTCCTCAGCACCGTCATATCCGTCGGAATCTGATGCACCGCGGCCTCTCTTCTTTTCGCCGCATCTTGCAGCTTCTCTTTCAATGCTTTCAATAATATCTGCATTGTATTCGTACTTTTTGCCGTTCTTTAAGAATTCGACAATGTTTTCAATTTCCCTTTCACTTACAAAGGAGCCCTGAACACGTGTAGGCTTCATTGAACCTACGGGCGCATAAAGCATATCGCCTCTGCCGAGAAGCTTTTCCGCACCGGCAATATCGATAATGGTTCTTGAATCCACCTGAGAAGCTACGGTGCAGGCAATACGGGAAGGAACGTTTGCCTTGATAAGACCCGTGATAACGTCAACAGACGGTCTCTGAGTACCGATTACAAGGTGCATACCTGCAGCTCTTGCCTTCTGTGCAAGACGGCAGATGCTTGTTTCAACCTCGTCTTTAGCTGTCATCATAAGGTCAGCAAGCTCGTCTATGATAATTACAATTTTAGGCATATATTCCTTTTCGGGGTCGTCCTTTGTAATCTCGTTGTAGCCGTCGATGTTTCTTACGCCCACTTCTTCAATAAGCTGGAAACGTCTTTCCATTTCGTTTACTGCCCACGCAAGGGAGCCCGCCGCCTTCTTGGGATCGCTCACAACAGGGACAAGCAGGTGGGGAAGACCGTTGTAAATGCTGAGTTCAACCTTCTTGGGGTCAATAAGTATGAGTTTTACTTCGTCGGGTCTTGCTTTGTAGAGCATACTTACAATAAATGTGTTGATACAAACCGACTTACCCATACCCGTAGCACCGGCAATAAGAAGGTGGGGCATCTTTTCGATATTCATAAATACGGGGCTTCCCGCAACGTCCATACCGAGAGCTACTGCAAGCTTGCTCTTTTGGGCTTCAAAGCCTGCACTTTCAATAAGATTTCTCAGATATACTGTTGAAACGGTTTTGTTGGGAAGCTCGATACCAACAGCATCCTTGCCCGGAATAGGAGCTTCAATTCTGACGCCCGATGCCGAAAGGTGAAGGGCAATATCGTCGGCAAGATTTGCTATTTGCTTAACTCTGACACCGATTTCGGGCTGAAGCTCATATCTTGTTACGGTAGGACCGCAGCAGATATTCATTATCTTTGTTTTTACGCCAAAGTTTTTAAGAGTTTCAACAAGCTTTATACTTGTCTGCTTTAGCTCGTCTGTTATTGAGAATGTGGAAGGGTTTGGGTCGGGCTGAAGGAAATTGATGGGCGGGAAGTGATAAACTTCTTCAATCTTGGGTTCTGGAGTAACGTGAAGCGATTCGCTTTCGTCATCAAGACCGCCGTCAATTTTTTCTGTTACCGTCTCACCGCCGTCAAGAACGGAAGCCGAGGACTGCTCGCCTGCAATTGCAATAGAAGCATCGTTTGTAAAGATTTCTGCAAGATCTGTGTGAGAGGCATCCTGAACACCGTCGGGAAGCTCGGTTTCTGCAGCAAGCTCAGAGGACTTTTCACGTGCTTCCTCTTTGATTTCGTTAAATATGTTAATGTCCACCATACCGTTGTTTTCTTCGGCACCGTTGCCGTAGGATATGGCTTCTTCCTCCTTGGAAAGGGAAGGCTTTATTTCTTCGGGCGGGATTACCTTTGATTCATCGTATCCCGAAGGCTCGTCTTCATCCACGATAAATGCACGTTTTCTTCTCATTTCCTTTGCATCGTTTTCTTCTTCGACTGCGTCCTTTTCCTTGACCTCGGAAATTTTCTTTTTCTTGTTTTCCTCCTGCTGACGGATTGCTTCTTCAAGTGCTTCCTGACGTCTTACGTTTCTGTTGTAGAAATAAACGTCAAGCCTGTTCTTGAAATATACGAAAATGTCGGCAGGCATAATGTTAAGCATAGCAAATCCGAAGAAGATTACACCGAATATGGAAATAAACCACGCCCCGATGCCCGTAAACTTTATCAGAAAGGCACCCACAAGACCTCCGAACACACCTGCTGTTTTGCCTGCAAGGGCGTCTTTGTAAAGATCTATAGGATTTGTAATAAGCTCTGCACCAGAAGCATTCATAATAACCTGTATAAGTACTGCGGCAAAAAGCGTAAAGCAAGCGCCGTAGATACATTTTTTTGTAATCTGGAAAGAAGGATAGTCATTCTTCCAGAAATATGCTTCGATTGCAAGACAAACCGGTAAAACCCACTTTGCATAGGAGAAAAGTCCTGTAAAGAGGTAAATCAGATATTTGAGAAATCCGAGGTTTTCAGGGTTTATTACAAAGCAGATTATCAGAAAAATTGCCGCAAATCCGAGAATGGCAGGCATAATGTTGTAAAGTACGGTATCCTCTCTGTTCTGCTGCTTTTTAAGCTCCTTGATGTTGCGTCTTACCTTCGCATTGTCGCGAAGCTCTAGCTGCCTCTGAGAAGATTTTTTCGAAGTGGATTTGCCTTTGGAAGCGTTTTTTGTTGCCAAGATTATTTCCTCCGTTGTTTGTTACGTCAAGTTTGTTAAAGCACGATTTTTGTCACAACATCGTATGCGATTGCAAATATACCTGCCGCATAGCAGTAGTATGCAAACACCTTGAAGTTGTGCTTTTGGGATATGTACTGCAAAAGTTTTATTGCAAGAAGTCCCGAAATAAAGGACGCCGCAACGCCTGCAAGGATAACTCCGAGAGAGGAATCAAAGGAAATTTCATTCCAGTCCTTGAGAAGAGTTATCGCAGTCGAGCCGAGTATTGCAGGAATGGATAGAATAAATGAAAACTTAACTGCAAATTCTCTCTTGAAGCCGTGAAGCACACCGCCTGTTATTGTCATACCCGAGCGTGAGATACCGGGAAGAATTGCAAAGAGCTGGAAAAAGCCTACCTTGAAAGCATCAAGAGGAGTAATTGCTTCCTCGGGCTTTTGCTTGACAGAAGCATTTTCCGAAAGAATAAAGATTGTGCCGTTTATAAGCCAGAGAACACCTACGGCAAAGGTGTAGCCGGATAAAAATTCAACTGCGTTTTCGAGTACTGCACCGATTACAAGGGGGATAAGCGCAATAAAGAGAAGACAGAAAAATCTCTCGCCCGAATTCAGATTTTTAAAACTGAATTTGCCCGTTACAAGCTTTTTGACTACCGAGAAAAAGCTCGTAATCAAATCAACCACATCACGCCAGTATACCAAAAGCACCGCGGCAAGCGTTCCGACGTGTAAAAGAAGAGTAAATGTAACCTCGGGTACTCCGACAGGACCGAAGATGTTCTGAAAAACAGCGAGATGCCCCGAGCTTGAAACGGGTAAAAACTCGGTTAACCCCTGTATTATTCCGTAAAATACTGATTTAATATAAGTAATCATAGCACTTTGTTACCCCTTTGCATAATAATACTATTTTATCATAATACATTATATCAGAAAAAAATATAAATATCAATAGTTATATTTTTGTTTACATAATTTATTTACTCATTTTGTTGACTTTAAGAAGAGTTTGTGGTAATGTATATTAGTACAATAGGAATATAATACTTTGAATGGAGGCAGACATAGATGAAAGTATTACTTTTGAACGATGTTAAAGGACAGGGCAAGAAGGGTGAGGTTATAAACGTATCCGACGGATATGCAAGAAATTTCCTTTTCCCAAAGAAGCTTGCGTGTGAGGTTGATGCGGCTGTTCTTAATGACATAAAGAACAAGGAAGAAGCAAAAAAGAGAAGAGAAGCGCTTGAAAAGCAGGCGGCTCAGGAAACGGCAAAGAAGTTTGAAAGCATTGTTGTTAAAATATATGCTACCGCAGGTGCAGACAATAAGTTCTTCGGTTCTGTTACAAATAAGGAAATTGCAGAAGAGCTTCAGAAGCAGTTCAGCATTGAGGTAGACAAGAGAAAAATAGTTCTTGCCGATGCCTTGAAGACCTTCGGCACACATACTGTCGATGTAAAGCTTCACCCCGAAATCACAGGTAAGCTCAATGTGCTTATCGCTAATAAGGACTGATAAATAATGGCTGACGTTTTTTTGACGGAAGAAAACTTAAACCGAATGCCCTTTTCGCTTGAGGCAGAGCAGTCTGTACTCGGCGCAATTATTCTTGACCCGAATAAAATCAGGGAAGTGGCAAATGTTATTCACGCAGAGGATTTTTACCTCGAGCAGCATAAGGCGATTTATGAGGCGCTTCGTGAACTGTTTCTCACAAACAATAAGATTGATATTGTAACACTTATAGAGGAACTTGTCAAAAGCGGCACCTATGACGATGCGGGCGGTAAGAACTATGTGGCTCTTCTTGCCCAGTCTGTGCCGTCAATGGCAAATCTTCCCGATTATCTTCGTATTATCAAGGATAAGGCACTTCTAAGACGTCTTATTGAAGCTTCGGGCGAGATTTCAAGGCTTGCGTATTCGGCTGAGGGCGAAACTGCGGATATTCTGGATAGAGCAGAGCAGCTTATCTTTAATATCGCAGAAAAGAGAGAAACCAAGGGACTTGTGCCCATCAAGGACGTTATTGTGGCAAACTATAAGTACCTTGACGATTTAAAGAAAAACGGTGTGGATGCACTCGGTACGCCCACTTATTTTACAGATATCGATAAGCATCTTATCGGTATGGGCAAATCCGATATGATTATTGTTGCAGCCCGTCCCGGTGTGGGTAAAACAAGCTTTTGTCTGAATATTGCAACACAGGTTGCCGTAAAGACAAAGAAAAAGGTTGTAATATTCTCGCTTGAAATGTCCTGTGAGCAGCTGGCACAGAGAATGCTTTCCTCCGAGGCTCTTATTGATGCAAGTAAGTTCAGACTCGGTAACTTTACCGACGACGAATGGGTAAAGCTTGCCCGTGCATCCGATGTTCTTTCAAGAACAAATATCCTTCTTGACGATACGGCAAATATCACGGTATCCGAAATGAAGTCAAAGCTAAGACGTGTTGAAGATCTCGGTCTTGTCGTGGTAGACTACCTGGGTCTTATGCAGTCGGATAAAAAGACTGATAACAGAGTAAATGAGGTCTCCGATATTTCGAGAAACTTGAAGCTTATGGCAAAGGAGCTTGGTGTTCCGGTAATCGTATGCTCACAGTTGTCAAGAGGCCCTGAAAAAACAGATAAGCCTCCGATGCTGAGTGACCTTCGTGACTCGGGTGCAATCGAGCAGGACGCCGATATTGTAATGTTCCTGTCCCGTGACTACTATCAGAACGACCCCGAAAAGCAGAATGTGGCTACCTGTAATATTGCCAAGAACAGACACGGCTCAATGGGTAAGGTGGATCTCGGATGGTTTGCCCAGTATACAAGATTCACAAATCTTGATAATTCACATGAACAGGCATAACATAACTTCCTTCCTTTTGGAAAAAATAGAAAAAGCCATAAATGAATTTTCTTTGCTTGACGGTGCAGACGGTATTCTTGTCGGACTTTCGGGCGGAGCAGATTCCACCTGTCTTCTCGTTTCTCTGAAGCAGCTTCAGGAAAAATACGGCTATAGGCTTTGCGCACTTCACGTAAACCATATGATAAGAGGCAAGGAAGCCGACAGAGACGAGGAGTTTTCGAGGAAGCTCTGTGAAAAGTACAAAGTGGAATTTGTCTGCGAGAGGGTTGATGTTCCTGCGCTTTCAAAAGAAAACGGTGAGTCGATTGAGCTTTGCGCAAGAAATGTAAGATATGAGCTTTTCTCAAGGGTTGCAAAGCAAAAGGGACTTACCCATGTTGCGACGGCGCATAATGCCTGCGACAATACGGAAACGGTTCTCTTTAACCTTGTAAGAGGAACGGGAATACGCGGTCTTTGCGGAATTCCTCCAAAACGTGATTTTGACGGGGCTTTTGTGATTCGTCCGCTGATTCTGGCAGAAAGAAAAGATATAGAAAAGCATCTTGAAGAAATCGGGCAGGACTATGTCACCGATTCCACAAACAGCGATACGGATTATACAAGAAACTATATAAGACAAACGATTATTCCCGCCTTCCGAAAAATCAATCCTTCTGTCGAGCAGTCTGTATCAAGAACCTCATACCTTCTTTCCCGGGACGAGGCTTTTCTTGAATCCTTGGCGGCTGATAATGCGACGGATGATATTTCCGAATTGAAAAAGCTTCATAAAAGTATCCTTTCAAGGGTTATAATGCAGAGTTTTGCAAAGACTTGTGTTGATACCACGACGGCTTCTCATATAGGTGAGCTGTGCGACAGAATTTATAACTATGACGGAAATAACACAAAGATTTCCTTTTCCGGCGGTATGTCGGCTCTTCTTTCCGACGGCAGGCTTTCCTTTAAGAAGGACGAAAGAAAGAAAAAAGAAATACGAACCGATTTCTGTATAAAAGCAGGCGAGGGAAGTACCTTTTTTGAAGAAAATCCGTACGCTTTGTATATAAGCTTTGACGTAAATAAAGACATTCCGCAAACTCTTGAAAAGGAAGAAATTGTTTACAAAAAGTACACTACAGATTATTTGTATTTTGATACAATACCTAACGTGATTTTCGCAAGAAACAGACGTGACGGCGATAAGATTTTTTCGGGAAAAATTCATAAGAGCATCAAACGCATCCTGAACAATTCGTCTTTTGGTGAAGAAGAAAGATATCTTGTTCCGTTTATAACCGACGGCGAAAGAATTTTGCTTGTTCCTTCGGTTCTTGCAAATGACGAATGTAAAAATAACGGCAAACGTAAAAAAACAGTTTGCGTAACACTTTATAAAAAAGAAAATAAGGAGTGATGTTACATCAATGAAGAATAATGGCAAGGCAATAATATTTTATATAATCCTTATAATCGGAATGCTTGTTGTAAGCACTGTGCTTCTTGATACTACAGAGGAAAAGAAGATGCAGTACAGCGAGATTATCGACCTGTTCGAGGCAAAAGAGGTTGACTCCTTTGTAGTAAAGAACGATAATACTCTTGAGCTTTTCACAAAGGAAGGCAAAAAGATTTCCTTTAAACTTCGCGATCTGTCTCTTTTTGAAAAAGACTTAAAGGAAACCATACTTGAACAGAAAAAAGAGGGCATCATAACAGAGTTCCATTATGAAGAACCTAAGTCCTACCCCTGGTGGGTAAGCTTTGTTCCGTACATCATAATGATTGTCGTTTTTGTCGGCATTTGGATTTTTATAATGAATCAGGCTGCAGGCGGCAAGGGCGGAAAGATAAATTCGTTTGGCAAGAGCCGTGCAAAGCTTGGCTCAAACGAAAAGAGCAAGGTTATGTTTACTGACGTTGCGGGTGCGGATGAAGAAAAGGAAGAGCTGCAGGAGGTTGTGGAATTCCTGAAGAATCCAGCAAAGTTCACAAAGCTCGGTGCAAAGATACCCAGAGGCGTGCTTCTCGTAGGTCCTCCCGGTACAGGTAAAACACTTCTTGCAAAGGCAGTTGCAGGCGAAGCGAATGTGCCCTTCTACTCAATCTCGGGCTCGGACTTTGTTGAAATGTACGTCGGTGTCGGTGCTTCCCGTGTAAGAGATTTGTTTGATACAGCCAAGAAGAATCATAATGCAATTATCTTTATCGATGACCTTGATGCTGTGGGCAGACACCGCGGTGCAGGTCTTGGCGGCGGTCACGATGAAAGATAACAGCCCCTCAACCAGCTCCTTGTTGAAATG
>CAZTNR010000023.1:0-23954 GCA_964614955.1 uncultured Oscillospiraceae bacterium
ATAAATGCACAGTCAAGAGACTCTCTTGCTGTTCTTCTGTGCTGTCTGCTTTCATAAAGCATAGGCATAATTACGGAAATTCTTGCAGCTTTACCGGATATTGCAGAGATAATTCTCTTGATATCGGCAAAGTGATCATCGGGGCTCATAGGCACTTCCATACCGTACATCTTATAGGTTTCGCTGTAGTTGAAGCAGTCAGCTACAATAAATACGTCCTTACCTCTTACGGATTCCATAAGCATAGCCTTTGCTTCGCCCGTACCGAATCTGGAGTAAGATGTTTCGATAATGTAGTCGGGATTTTCTTCCTTTCTCCATTCACCGATGTACTTTTCAATGCGCTTAAGCATTTTTTCTGTGCCGCGAGTTCCTATAAGAGCTAAGGGATTAAGGGCAACTTCCTTTGATAAATCCTGCATAATTGTCCTCCTGAAAAGCATTATTTGCTAAAATATTATTTGACTATAAAATTATATCATTTTATGTACAAAGTGTCAATATAAAACACAACTTATTTTGACAAAATATTACTCTAGTTTATTGTCAATAAGTTCCTTTGCAGCACTAATTGAATTATCTGTAATATCAATGCCGGCAATAATTCTTGCAGTTTCATTAACCCTCTCGTTATAGTCAAGAGCGTTGACGCTCGTCACGGTTCTTTCGCCGTCTGTCTTCTTGGAGACAAGATAGTGCGTGTCTGCCACCGAGCAAATCTGAGCAGAGTGTGTGACGCAAAGAACCTGAGAAACGGATGAAATATCACCCAGCATAAGACCTATTTTACGGCTTGTTTTGCCCGAAATGCCCGTATCAACTTCATCGAATATAAGAGTATCAACACCGTCTTTTTCAGCAATAACACTCTTGATGGCAAGCATAATTCTTGAAAGCTCACCGCCTGAAGCAGTCTTTGAAAGGGGAGAATATCCCTCTCCCGAGTTTGTCATAATAAAGAACTCCACATCGTCAGCTCCGTCTTTGGAAAAGGGCTTTGTAACAATATTTACTTTAAATTTAACACCCGGCATATCGAGGTACTTGAGCTGCTTTTCAATATTATTTTTAAGAGATTCTGCTGCCTTGATTCTGGTATCTGTGAGAACACCGCCTGCCTGTTTGACCTTTGCACCGCAGGAATGTAACTTTTCGCGAAGCTTTTCCGAATGTCTGTCATAGTTTTCCAGCTCATCAAGTTCCTTTTTAGCCTTATCAAGAAAAGAGAGAACCTCGTCAACATCAGCGCCGTACTTTCTTTTTGCCTTTGATATTTCATCGAGCCTTGATTCTATTTTGTCGAGAACAGCAGACGGATTATCATATTCCTCGCAGGAACCGTCGTTAACCGTTTCGGCAATATCTATAAGAGTGCTCTTTATGTCGGTAAGCGTATCAATATGTCCTGTATATTCGTCAGATATCCGAGACAGTGTTCTCAGTGCTTCTGTTGCCCTGTCAATGCAATCACAGGCAGATGCACCTGTTCCGTACAAAGAGCCGGAAACTATAGCCGCATTTTTTGCAAGCTTTTCAATATTAAGAAGCTTCTTTTTTTCTTCTGATAACTGTTCTTCTTCGCCCGGCTTCAGCTTTAAAGCAGATATATCGTTTATCTGGAACTTCAGCATTTCCATTCTGCGAAGCTTTTCACTTTCATCAACATTGATTTCATCAAGCTCTTTTCTGATTGAGCAATACTCGGCAAAAAGTTCAGTATATTCATCGTACTGAGCTTTGTTCTCGGCATAAAAATCAAGAAGCTTTCTATGCTTTTCTTTAATCAGAAGCTCCTGATTGTCGTGCTGTCCGTGTATATTGATAAGCAAAGGGGATATCTCTCTCAGAATTGACAGAGAAATTTGTTTACCTCCGATTCTTACAATTCCTTTTCCGTCACCCTTTACGGTTCTCGAAATATACAGAATATCATCATCAAGGGAAATACCAAGCTCCCCGCACTTTTTCAAGGCGCGTTCGCCAACACCGCAGAATACACCTTCAACAGTAAGATAATCCTCACCGCTGCGAATAAGCTCCTTTGATACTTTGTTTCCGCATAGTACGCCGATAGAGTCAATAATTATACTCTTACCTGCACCCGTTTCACCTGTAAACGCGCAAAAAGCAGGGGAAAGGTCAATATCAAGTTTTTTAATAAGTGCAATATTCTCAATATGTATTGACTGTAACATTTAACACTCTCCGCTAATTACGATTTAATACTTTTCTGGAGTTTTTTAGTGAAATCCTTAGCGTCCTCCTCCGTTGTCATAACGATGATTACCGTGTCATCGCCCGCAACAGAGCCGATAAGGGTCGGAACATCAAGCGCATCGATTACAGCACCTGCGCCTTGTGCCATACCTGCATAGGTTTTCAGAACAACAATGTTTAAAGCGTACTTTACGCTGACAACTGTTTCGGAAAGGATATTTTTGAACTTATTTCCGAGTCTTGTGTCAATTTCACTTGAAAGATTGTTTGCAGCATACTTATACTTGACATCAGAGTTTCCGGCTGTGCTGATTTTGATTAATCTCAGCTCTTTAATATCTCTTGATACGGTTGCCTGAGTTGCGGGAAAACCATTGCTTTCAAGAAGCTGGGTAAGCTCGCCTTGTGTTTCTATATCATATTTTTCAATAAGTTCTAGTATTTTCTTTTGTCTTTTGTTTTTCATTAATTATCACCGTCAGTTATTTGCAAGATTCATTTTTTCGTTAAGCCTTGAGTAGAAATCCGTGTCTTTAAGCCTTAAAAGCTTTGTTTCTGTGGGCGCCTTTGTAATGCGGACAATATCACCGTCGTAAATGCTCTTAGTGCTTTTGCCGTCAAAGGTACAGAAGGCTTCATTGATTTTGTCTGCCTTGAATTCAACCTCAATCACGGAAGAACCTGAGAAAACAACAGCACCGCTGTTAAGACACATATACGGGCACACGGGAACCGCACAGATACAGTCAAGCCCGGGGTCAATAATGGGACCGCCCGCAGACATACAGTAAGCAGTAGAACCGGTAGGTGTTGAAATAACTATACCGTCTGCTCTGTAGGAGATGATGTTTTTGCCGTCGCATTTTAAATGAAGTCCTGCCATACGTGAAACAGCACCCTTTGAAATTACTACTTCATTCAGAGCCAAGGAGTTAAACACCACGCTGCCGCCTCTGATAATCTCGCATTTGAGCATCATTCGCTTATCAATAAATACGCCGTCAGCTCCTTCAAGCTCCTCGGGGGATGACGCCTTGAGAACGCTGTCAAGAAGTGAAATTTCCGAAATTTCAAGCTCTGCAAGATAGCCTATTCTTCCCATATTCATACCGAGAATATATGCACCGCCCTGAGATGCTTTCTTTGCAATTTTCAGTATTGTACCGTCGCCGCCGAAAACAATGCATAAATCAGCCTTTTTAAAAGCAGCATACTCCGGAATATATTCTATTTCATAACCCGAAAGAAGTGTGTCCGAGAGGGGAGGATTGTCAAAATAAGGCCGTTTAAAAATATCCGACATTATAACGCGAACTTCATATGCTTTGAAAAAATCAAGCAGCTTCTTTGTATTTGTCAACTCCTTATCCTTGTTCGGATTGACGCAAATCATAATTTTGAGCATAATACATCTCCAAAAAAACATTATTGTATATAATATAACATATTTTGTATAAATATTCAATACATTTTTCTATTTTACCTTCAAATGTAACAGATATTCTATATTGCCGTCACCGCCGGTTATGGGCGACTCAGAATGTGCGATATACTCAAATCCCAAGCCTTGTGCATATTCAATAATATCATCAACAACACGCTGACGTACCTTTTTATCCTTTACTATTCCGTTTTTACCTAAATTCTGTCTTCCTGCTTCAAATTGAGGCTTTATAAGAGTTATAACGTCACAGCCCTTATCAGCCACCCTCAAAATGGCAGGGTAGAGAAGCTTCTGAGAAATAAAGGATACATCCATAACTATAATCTCAGAAAGATTTTGTTCTATATCGTCACAGTTCAGATTTCTTGCGTTGAAGCCTTCAATTGAAATTACTCTTTCGTCACACAGCAGTTTTTTTGCAAGCTGACCTTTACCGGAATCTATGGCATAAACACGCTTTGCTCCGTGCAAAAGAAGGCATTCGGTAAAGCCGCCTGTTGACGCACCGATATCAACACAAAGCTTGTCTGAGACAGAAACATTAAACGCGCTCAATGCGTGTTCAAGCTTTAGTCCACCTCTGCCGACAAACTCATATTCATCGCTTTTAATAAGCTCTACTTCATCTTTTTCGTCAACTTCATAGGAAGCTTTTGAAACAACCTTGCCGTTAACAGTGACTCTGCCGCTGTCAATTGCCGTTTTTGCTTTGTTTCGGCTGTCAAAAAAATCGTTATCAGTTAAAAATACATCAAGTCTCATAGAATACTCCTGTGCTGTTTATACGTATATTATAAAATTTCATCACTTTTTTGTCAATGTCAACGAAAATATATTTTTAGAAAATAATTTCAAAAAGGTATTGAAAAACTTGTCGATTTTTAGTACAATATAGAAAAGTAGAAAAAACTGAAAGGGTGAAACTTATGGAAAATCAGGTTGTTATATTCGACCATCCGCTTATTACTCACAAAATTTCTATACTTCGAGATGTCAATACAGGCAGCAAGCAGTTCAGAGAGCTTGTTTCTGAAATTGCAATGCTTATGGGATTCGAAGCACTTCGCGATCTTCCTACTGAATACGTAGAGGTTAAAACCCCTATTACAACAACAAAATCCAGAATGCTCACAGCCAAGAAAATCGCTCTTGTTCCCATACTCAGAGCAGGTCTCGGTATGGTTGAAGGTATTCTTTCTCTTGTTCCTACCGCAAAGGTTGGACATATCGGTCTTTACAGAGACGAAGAAACACTTGAACCCCAGGAATATTATTGCAAGCTTCCCACAGATATCGACAAGGCTCAGGTTATTCTTCTTGACCCGATGCTCGCTACTGGCGGTTCTGCAGTTGCGGCTGTAAACTTTATTAAGGCAAGAGGCTGCAAGAACATCAAGTTTATGTCTCTTATCGCCGCACCCGAAGGTGTTAAAAAGCTTACAGAAGCACATCCCGACATTCAGCTTTATTGCGGATGCCTCGATGAAAAGCTCAACGAAAACGGATATATTGTTCCCGGTCTCGGTGATGCCGGCGACAGAATCTTCGGTACAAAGTAAAATTTCAGTTTATAAATTAAACGGTATAGCCACACGCTATACCGTTTTTGTTATGCTTTCCAGTACATTTTATTGTTTTCAAAATATGACACAACGGCTCCCGAATCCTTCAAATACGACAGATAAGATTTAACAGTGCTTCCGATAAGAACATATTGCTCGTTTGTCATTGTGAGATTATACTCATCAAACAGAAAAGAATTAAGGTTTTCAAATGTATTTGGTGTACCGAGAAAAGACTTTATCTTTTTGGAAATTGACAATACGCTCTGTCTGTTAATTTCGCAGATTTCAGCCATATTCTTGCAAATATCGCTGTGTGACGGAACAAAAGCGTCGGCGCTGAGCTTTTCAACATAATCAAGCGTCGATAAATACTTACAAACATCGAAGATATAAGAAATTCCATATTTTTGTAAAGTTACGGGACTGCTTACACAGTCAGAAGCAAACAATACGTTGTCAGGTGTTCTTATTCCAATCATCTCAAAGGAATGACCAGGCAAATCAATAACTTCAAAGCCGTCCGGCAGGTCACATTCAGATATATCATCACATTTACTTTCCTGCGCAAAAATGAATTTATGAAGCAGGTCGCCTGACGGATATGAACCGTTCAAAAAAGACGGCTCTAAAATAGGGGAGTCGGTAAAAGCTTTTTCAATGCCCTTGGCGTAAATTTTGCAGCCGGTTTGTGTCTGCAAATACTTGTTTCCGCCTATGTGATCGGCGTGGGAATGAGTGTTCAATATGGCTTTAAGGCTCCATTTGTTTTCGTCAAGTATACGCTTTACCTTTTTACCTGCATCTTTATCGTTACCGCTGTCTATAAGATATGCTTCGCCGTTCATAACATACAGTCCGATTTTCGCAGGACAGTTTATGTAATAGGTATCTCCTTTAATATTGCAAAGCTCGTACATAATATACCTTTCTAAAAATTTCAGCCCACGGAGTAATTCCACAGGCTGAAAAATCAATTACTTATTTTCAAATGAATTTACAAAAGAAGAAAGAATATCAACGGAAGCATCGATACCGACTGCATCGGAATTGATGGAAAGATGATAATTTCCGAAATATCCCCAATCCTGTGATGAGTAATAATTATAGTAATTAGCTCTCTTTTTATCCTTCTTTTTCAGCTCAGATGAAGCCTTGTCAGCATTAATTCCATAGTACTTTACGGCTCTTTCAATCTTGCTTTTTTCATCAGAATAAATAAAGAAGTTTATTACATTGTCGAAGTCCTTCAGAACATAATCAGAGCATCTACCGACGATAACACAAGGACCTTTTTCGGCACATTTCTTTATTATTTCGGACTGTGCAATATATACCTTATCCGAAAGAGGAAGACCGTAAACACCGTCAACCGAACCAAACATTGAAAGAGAATACAAAAAGCTGTGAGTGGACAACTGTTCGGCTTTTTCAAATATAGCCTCAGAATAGCCGCTTTCACGGGCAGCCATCGTAATAAGCTCATTATCGTAGTAGGGGATACCCATTTTTTCAGCAAGCTTCTTTGCAATAAAACGTCCGCCGCTGCCATATTCTCTGCTTATAGTTATAACCGATTTCATTACGGTGACCTCCTTGTTTTTTTAATATTTTACCATAAAACGCAAAATGTGTCAATAAAAACTCAGTCAGTGCCGAAACTCACATAGGCACTGAAACAATTTTTGCCGCTCGTAACATTGTCAGCAACAAAATCATAGGAATTATTATCGCCGGATGCATAATGAATTGAAAGCTCATCACCGAGTCTTGCTTCGGCCTTATAATTAATTTGCATATACATTCCTGCATCAGAATCTCGGTTGCTGTCGATAAGATTGAAGACAAAATCTGAATAAAAGGTATTATTCAGGTGATTATTCATATCAAGCTGGGAGTATTTTACTTTAAGAACATCTGTTCTTGGCAGGTGAGACGTATCCAAATTTCTGCGAACATCGGCAATTTCATATATATCATCGGCATCGTTTGTAGGAAGGGAGCCTATAGATTCTATAGCCGACGGGCGCAAAATGGTGCGTTTTTCAAGGTCTAACAGCACCCACATACTGCGAGCCGCAGCAACAGTTTTATCACCGCATTTAACAACAAAATCTCTCGGAAATGATGCGCCGCGGGTTTTTCTTGGATGAGAAATAATGGACAGCTCATCATAGACTTTAATATCCGATAAAATTTTTACACACATTTTTGTCAGCACAAATGCGATATTATTATTTGCTAAATTGAAATAATTCAAATCTGTACGGTTGACATCGTCACCGGCAGCTTTCTGCAGCATTTTAAGCAGCGAGGAAAGCTTGATATTGCCGTTTGGCTGTACGTCATAGCTTTCGACACGCATATTGATTGTAATACTCATTTAATCACTCTTTCTTATTGTTAAACTCTTATCACTATCCCCAATTGTATAAAATTTTTATTTTATACAATTCACTCAAACACCTTACAAGACATTATACGCCACCGCCCCCGATTTGTCAAGTGCCGTCCTCGCCGTCCCTTGTCAAATCTGCCTCACCTCCGAGGCGTTTGCATCCGCCTCTGCGGTAGTTCCTCTCTGTTGGGCTGGCTTTTGGTTCCTTCTTCCTCTTGTGATGCACCATTGTATCACACGAGTAAAGGATGCCCACCACGGCGGGCACAGCTTGCGCGGCTACGTCCTTGACTTCGTGTGCTTGCACAATGGCGCCAAGAGGCAGAAAGGAGATGTCAAAATGACATACAACATCTACAAGAACAAAGCAATAAAAGAAAAATGGATCCAAGAAGGTCTGGAACTCGCCGAGGTCAGAATGAGAGCCTCGGCGAAAGACAAAGAATACTATGGCGACGATACCGTAGCAAAGTATCAAAGACATAACGGCGAGTACGTTTACGTCATCAAAGAGTCGGTCGTTAAGGAATTTTTGGAATATACGTCAATCATACACGAAGCACTTGAAACGGTTTATTGGTGGGAGAATCAAGGCACACCGAAGAACGTTTCAAGAAAAGAAAAGCGCGCAACAGAATTCATAAGCGAAGTAAAGCCGGATGAAAAAATCTTAAAGTCTCTCTTCAGCTGTTATAAAGGTTCGCCAATGATGAGCTTCGCAAGAGATGAAGCCGCTGTCGAGCTCAGAGCGAAGGAAGACGAAGAAAGAAATAAAGTTATAGAGCATTGGTCGCTCTAAAAAAGAGGGGTTACTCCCCTCTTTTTTTATTCGCTCAATTTTACATCAATCGGCGCCTCTACGTCGCCGATTTTTTCGAACAGCATATCGCAGATGTCTCGTAACTCCTCTATGAGCTCGTAATGCCAGTCTAAATTTTGCTTAATGACTCTCAGCTGTGCAAAAATCTGCGGAATTGGATTGTCGGATAAAGCATAAAATAACGTCGTTGCAGGTGATGAATGCTGTAAGTCGTGCATAGTCTTGCCGAGACCGTTTTCTCTGAAATCGTTCACGGCAAAAGCCTTGCGCGCTGAATGCGGCGCAACCCCGTCGGGATCCACTCCGCATAAATCACAGGCTTTTTTGATGTGCTTGAATACGGTCGAACGGTGAATGTGCTTTTCGGGTGACTTTGAGCTTCTGAATACATAATCGTCATCATTTCCGCTGCCGATTATTGCTAAAACCTCACCTGATAGCCTTATAATGCCCGTTTTTCCCGTTTTCTTTGCAATGTAGTGGATACAGCCCTTTTTGTCAATGTCGCCGTATTTGAGCTTTACTGCATCACTGACGCGTAAACCCGTGTCATTCATCAAAAGCCATAGCCGCTGGACTGTCGGCTTGAGCATTGAGGCAATTTTGGCAACCTCTTCAGCCGTGATATATCTTGTCCTCATTCTTCGCAACACTCCTTAAACTGTTGCGTTGACGTTTTGGGGATTTCGCGAGCAACGATATATTGCTTCCCTTTGTTGCATTCTATCTCTACAACCTCTGCGTATACTTCATCAAGGAATACGCCGCGGTCTTCTTCATAACGCTCAACCAAAAGAAGCAAGACCTTGTAAATATCAATCGGCGTAAAGCTGTGAACCGTAAACGGTATCGGAAGTCTAAAGTATAGCCGACCGTCAAAAACTGCGCTGTAAAATTCTGAACGCCTGTCGAGTTTTACGACTATCATAAATTCACCCTTTTCATTTTCATAACACCCTTGATGTCAATTTCCTTGGCTTCAAGTGCTTCAAAGTCGACGTTGATGTATTCATACCTCGGACGACCTAAATCACCGCCGCTGAGATAATACCGTCCGCCGACCTTCTGACCGCCGCTTTTGACGATGTACTTGTAACAGTATTTTGCACAGGCTTCCCTACCGTTGACGCCCTCAATCGGTATGACGGTGGTATGCCCCAGGGTGAAATCCTTGATGTTAAAAATCGGTCTGCCCTTGTCGTCGCAAAGCTCCTGACCAAGGTACCGACCTTTTTTGTTGTTCGTCGCTCTGACTAGGGTCAGAGCTTCGAAATTCATAAGTCCGTGAAAGTGAACACTTTCCCCGTCCTTATGGTATTCGGGTACCAATACATACTTCAAGCCGTGACGACGTACTCTGTTGTCAAGCCAGATGGAAAGCTTTTTGACGATTTCGCCGTAATCGGTGCGGTTGACCTTGTCGGGCGCAAAGGTCAGAGTGACGAAGCAGTTAAGCGACGGTGTACACAAAAGCAGGTCAAATAGATTGTTTTTTGCCCTCGAATAACTCTTGCGCCGCGTCTCTTCATCATCACCGCAAGAAGACCTTATTTTTTTGCCCTTCTTGTCACTGTCCGATTTATCGGACGCTCCCAGCCGTCGGGCATAAATGTCGGACGGTCAAAGACCGTTAAAGACTTGGCAACATAGTTGCCGTCGTCGTCGGGTAAATACTTTACCCTAGCCGTTGTCTTAATTGAGTCGATTTGTACGTGAGTTTTTCCACTTAGCATAGTGCGCTGTCTCCTGTCTTTGTTGTAAGTGGAATGAAAGGTTTGACGGAATAATGTAGCAATCAATCAAGTATAAGGAAGAGACTGCGAAATGCAGCTGAAAAGATGTACACCGGGCGGTCACTGCTCCGCCCTGATGTACGGTGAAAAACACACTTGTCACAAACAACTCGAAAGTTTCCGGCTTCGATAAGAAATTGTAGTGAAATCATTGACTTGTGTGCGTCTTCCTTAGCGAATTGCACCACACAAACCGCCGCGATGACTACGCCGCTCGGCGCGGCTCGGCAACTTCGTCGCCTTGCCACTGCCTCGCTACCTTGGGCGAAAAGTGCAGCCCCTGTCGGCTGTCGCTTTGCGGCTGCCGGGCTCGGTGGCTGTCTTCGCCTTGGGTGCAGGCTTGCCGTCGGCGCTGCCTCTCTGCGGTCAAGTTCGCTGCGGGTCAGAGCCCTTGCTCACCTTCCCTTGTTCGGCTACAGCCGTCGGAGGTTAGCCCGGCATCCACGCCGCTTCGGAGTACGGTGCACTTAAACTTAAGCTTTCGACAGTCGACATCGCAAAAGGCATAAAGGAGATAAACAAGAAAGATAGCGAAAGCTTGGTAATAAGTGCAAAACGGTAGCACCTTCACAGAATAAAATCAAGTGAAAACCTCTGTGATAGCCCCTCTTCCCGTTCCCCCCGAGGGGAAGGCGGCTCGACCCTGCAAATTTGGGCTTGACAAATGCGGCTTTATGTGGTACAATAATTTCGGCTCGATTACTGCAAGTAATCAAACACCTTCATTCCCGTGGCGTTTTACGTCGGAGGTGTCGGGGCATCGACTATATGTCGGTGCCTCTTTTTTGTTTTGGGTGCTAAAACGGGTGCACATCCGAGTAAATTGCCGTTGATAAGGCTTATTGATTGAATTGCTGCGGGACGCATAGGCTTCGCCTATTCTCCGTCCCTGGGTTTCTTCTGGCGGCTCCTTCGGAGATTGATTCCGCCAGGAAAACTATAAAATAAGAGTTTTACACAATTATTTTCAAAGAAAAAAGAACACCCGAAGGTGTTCTTTTCACATTTTTAATTGAGTAAAACGCTTTATTTTATACAATTCGATATGTAGCAACCGCCACAATTCCCTGTTTACACTATCCTGATTATTGAACCTATGTCGTACAGCTTCCCGCTTGATAAAGATACTATCCCTACGGAACTGTTATAACAGAATTCAAAAATTTTATAGAAATCCGGATGTGAAAACAAATTTCCGTTGAATGCAAGCAAACTCTTTTCAATCAAACCACCGGCACCACCGATAAATCCGTAATCATATCCGCAGAGTCCGACACTTCCCTTTGTTATTTTCAAAACGTCAATTCCGTACTCTGCCGCTTTATCAGCAATTGAAGTATCCTCTGTAATTATTGCGTTATCAGTCACAACGCAGGTTGAGCATTTTGCATAGCCTTGCTTTACATCAATGATAATTAATTCGTTTTTTTCTGCATAATCAAGTATTTTACTGTTAGTATACTTTTTATTACAAATAAGCTTATTTCCGACCTGAACGCAGTTGAATTCAATGTCTCGGGGATAATTAAGCTTATCTTCACCCGCAGAGCCTTCCCTATTGCATATTACAGTTTTTTCGCCGATGCTTATGAACGATTCGTGAACGTCACTTGAGATAAACAGCACATCGTTTATTCTTGCCATACTCATATCGGGATGTGCGGATACAGCTGTATCGAGATATTCAATTTGAGGAACTTTTATTAGCTTATAACCCATTTTTATAAGAGTTATTTCGCTGTCATTTGAAATTCTGCTGTCAACGGCAAGATATTTATTCATCATTCTTTTTTCCGAAAACCTTCAGACAGTCGATAATACTGCGAACAGGCACAATTTTCATTTTTCCGCTAAGTTTATCAATTTTCGCCTTAGAGCGTTCATAGTTTCTCATTGGAATAATTACGGTAGTAAAACCGAGTCTTTCCGCTTCTCTTATACGCTGTTCAATATTACCTACAGCTCTGCATTCTCCTGCAAGACCGATTTCTCCGATTGCAATAAGCTTATCATCTACAACTATATCACGAAGTCCCGATATAATTGCAATACACGCCGCAAGGTCGCTTGAGGGCTCGTCCACTCTGAGACCGCCGACAATATTTATAAACACATCGCTTGTCGCAAGGTTAAGACCGAGTCTCTTTTCGAGAACCGCCGTAAGAAGCATAAGTCTGTTATAATCGAATCCAGTAGAAACCCTCTTTGGTACGGGATATGCGGTTTTGGAAACTAGCGCCTGTATTTCAGCTAAGATAGGTCGTGTGCCCTCCATAACGCAAAGTGTACAGTTACCCGAGACATTTAGAGGTCTTTGTGAAAGCAGGTACTCGGAAGGGTTTTCAACCTCGCAAAGTCCCTCGCTGTCCATTTCAAACATACCGATTTCGTTTGTAGAACCGAATCTGTTTTTGACAGCTCTCAGAGTCCTGTATGAATACTGCTTTTCGCCGTCGAAATAAAGAACGGTATCAACCATATGCTCGAGAATTTTCGGTCCTGCTATGCCGCCGTCTTTATTGACGTGACCTACGATAATTACCGACACTCCCCCGCTTTTAGCCATCTTGATAAGCTTTGAGGTTGTCGTCCGCACCTGAGTAACGCTTCCGGGCGCTGTGCTTGACGATTCATCGGTAAGAGTCTGTATAGAGTCTATTACAATTATATCGGGGCTTGTAAGGTCTGCTTCGGTTATAATCTCATTAATATCCGTTTCCGAGTAAACAAGAATTTTTTCACTTTCAACGCCGAGTCTCTTTGCGCGCAGCTTTATCTGCGACGGCGATTCTTCGCCTGTTACATATAACAGCTTTTTTGAGTCGCCCAAAAGACCGCACACCTGCAGAAGAAGGGTTGATTTACCAACACCCGGTTCACCCGAAAGAAGAGTCACGGAGCCCTCAACAATACCTCCGCCGAGAACTCTGTCAAATTCCTTCATACCGGTCTTGATTCTTTCGGAATCGTCATAAGTGATTGAGTTAATGGGTCTTGATACTGTTTCCTTATGAGAGGACACAGCAGCGTTTTTCCTCGTAAATGCAGGTTCATTTGTGACAGTTTGCTCCTCAATACTGTTCCAGGTTCCGCAAGCCTGGCACTTACCGAACCATTTAGAAGTAACATTGCCGCACTCACTACAGACAAATTCAGTTTTAAACTTCATTTTACACCTCGTAATTACACTCAGTAGTCAAATTTATATAGTCCATAACCGATGAAAAAACAATAAAAGCAAGCTTTCTTTGATAATCGCTCTGACACAGCAGCTTTTCTTCGCTTGAATTTGATAAAAAGCCGCACTCAACAATCACAGCAGGACATTCTAATTTTTCAAGCAGAAATATATTTCTTCCTGCCTCCTTTGTTTTTCTATTATTGTCGTGCTGTAAATATTTCTTTGTATTGCTCTGAACAATATCCGCAAAAATCTTGCTTCCGTTGTGATTTTTAGAATAGTACACCTGAAGCCCCGAATACTTTTCAATCGGGAATTTGTTCTGATGTACACTGATAACAAGCCCGTTCTGCACTTGGCGGCACATTTCGACTCTGTTATATAAATCATAAAACTTCTTCCTGCTGTTCTGTCCGTCTTTATAAAGCATAGTGTCTGCTTCTCTTGTCATAACGACGTTTATGTCAACGGCAGAAAAGAATTCCTTCAGATACCTTGAAATTGCAAGATTTATATCCTTTTCAAGGCTTCCGGCGACGCCGACAGCACCGCCGTCTTCCCCACCGTGACCGGGATCAATAACAACAGCAATCGGATAGTCCGGTACCGCAGATGTGCTTTCTGAGTCAAGGTTTTCTTCGACATAAAACTGTACAAAGCCAAAAACAGCTGTCACGGCAGAAATGATAAGTGTGACAAAAATCACTTTAGAGTATTCAATCAAAGTTTGTCTTTTCATACATATCTCCTTAAAGCTTTATGTTTGAAAATCCTTTGATTTTATACTACGTTTAAGTATATTTAAGCGTGACTCAAATTATTTCTTGTTTTTCGGTGCAGTATTAACGTGAACCTTTCCCTTAAACGCAAGATAGTACGAAAGTCCCACAACTGCAGGTAAAAACAAAAGACATATTGCAAAAATTAAATAGTTATCGCTCATAAACACAAGGGTGTCAGAGCCCTTAAGTACAACCGACATCTGGTTAACAGAATCGTATCCTCTCTGAACAAGTCCTGTATCTACGCCAAGATACATACCCATAAGGAAGAATCTGATTAAGAAAGTAAGAATTGTCTTAACTCCGCTGAGTGCTGTGACGTCAGTAACTAAGTGAAGTATAACCTGAACCGACACAATGATAATTGTAGGAATATATGAGACAAGTGCATAAACAAAGCCCGTGTATCCCTTCCCTGCAATTCTGCCTGCAGTATGGGAAACAAAATCCTTTTGTCCGTCCTCAATTACAGCATAGCAAACAAGGGAAAAATAGAACAGGATTGCAAAAACAGATGCAAATATCTGCATATTTCCGCCAAATGGGCTTACCACAAATACTCCGAGAAGTGAAATAGCAATCTGATAAACAAAAAGCTTTGATATCATACGCTTCTTTTCATTAATTGCAGAAAACATAAAAAATCCCCCTTTAGGTATTGGAAAAATAAAAATTGTATGTTATAATAAAAAGAGAAAGGGTGTGAGAAAATGCAAAGCTTTGATGATGCTCCCAAAATCGTCAGCGAATTTCTGAAGTACAAGCAGTCGGCTCAGAACAGGTCGGCTAAAACTGTTTATCAGTATTATCACGATATGAGAACCTTTACAAGGTATTTACTGTTGACCTCTGACAAAGCAAAATACTCGGCTATGGACTTTTCGGAAATACCTTTTTGCGATGCAACAGACGAAATGCTGCTGTCCGTAAAATCAGACGATGTATTTGAATTTATCCACTTTTGCACAACCACCCTGTCAAACGGCGTTTCAGCTCGTCAAAGAAAGCTTTCCTGCATAAGAATGTTTTATAAGTACGTTTCAAAAACAAAGAAGCTTATCAAGGATAACCCCGCAGAAGCTGTTGAATCACCGTCAATGCCCAAAAAGCTGCCCAAATTCCTTACACTTGAAGAATCGGTTCAGCTGCTTGAAAGCATTGAGGGAAATAACGCCGTAAGAGATTACTGCATTATAACCCTGTTTCTTAACTGCGGAATGAGAGTATCGGAGCTTGTCGGAATTGATTTATCCGATATAAACAACGATCTTACAACCGTGAATGTTACGGGTAAAGGCAGCAAAGAAAGAATGTTATTTCTTAACGATGCCTGCAGGTCGGCTCTTGAAGCATACTTAAAGGTCAGACCATCTAATGTAAAGCTCAAAGACAGAAACGCCCTGTTTATTTCAAGAAACCACAACAGACTCAGCGTTCAGATGGTACAGACCTTAATATACAAGCATCTGAAAAATGCAGGGCTCGGCAACAAGAATATGTCCGTGCACAAGCTAAGACATACAGCCGCCACCTTGATGTATCAGCACGGCAGAACCGATGTCAGAGTCCTTAAGGACATCCTGGGTCACGAGCAGCTGTCTACCACCCAGATTTACACTCATATCAACAACGATATGATACGCGAAGCGGCAAATGACAATCCTCTCTCGGGAATGAAAAAGAGAAATAAGCCAAAGCCGACACAAGAGACAAATGATGAACAGGAATAAAAAGCACCGAAAGGTGCTTTTTAATTTTAGCCTCTGTCTTCAAAGACGGGCTCATCATCAGCCGTGTCGCCGTCAGAGGGTTCATCGTCATTATAGTAAGGATCAATCATATATTTCTTAATTACGGGATATGACGCATAGCCTGCAATAAACATACAAAGTCCGAGGGTGAGAATAATAGGCATCATTACACCGACAGGCAGATACAAGGTACAGAGCCATATGCTGATAAAGAAAACAGCTAAAAGACCGAACAAGGCTACGAAGTTCCTCTTAAGACCGAGAAATGAAAGCAGAAACGCATCCTTGAAAATCTTATAAATAGATAAATCAAACGTAATGGTTATGGTGTAGATATAAAATCTCATTATAAAGTACAGAACGCAGAGGAAAAGAGAAAAGTACATAAGAATACCGTTCATAAACCCACTCTGACCGTTCCAATAAAGAAAATCAAAAACAAGAACGGCACAGAAAACGATATCTATTACACCGATTACAAGTCCCTGCTTCCAGTTTCTTTTAATAGCGCCGAAAAAGTCGGAAACAAGAAACACAGGGTCGCCTCTGTTATAGCCTCTTATTACGTAAGCAGAACCTACATTTGAAATACCGAAGGTAAAGACGGTAAGAAGCGCAATTCCAAAGCAAACGTAAGATGCAGTTGAAAAGTAAGACTCTGTTCCAAAAGCAGAAACAACAGGAAACAAAAGCGAGGGCAAAACAGATTCCGATGCCTGAGATATACCGAAAAGAGATGCCGTCATAGGCGACGAAACAACAACCTGCTGCTCAGTAAAGGAAAACGCAAGAAACACAAAGATAAAAGGAAGATTTATAAGCGAGTACAACAGGCTCAAATTGGAAATGTTCCAGAATTTTCTCGCGAACATAACAAAGAAGCCTCTGAAGTTTGTGGGTATCTCATTGAATTCATCGTCTTTTGTTATGCTTTTCGGGGTAAACATTTTAAACAAATTGAATTTGTCTTTCATAAATTTCTCACCAAAAGGCGCTCCTTTTCGAAAAAGAAAATAGATATGCTAAATAGCATATCTATTATAAATACATAATATTAACTTGTAATGAAATTTATTACAAATAAATGTAACACAATCACTTTGAACGGTGGTTGAAGCGGACATAAGACTTCTTCAGGCGGCTCTTGATAAAGTCGTTGTAAATATTGGTAGAAGAAATATCGGCGTGACCGAGTATATCCTTAATATCGTTTATATCAGCGCCGTTTTCAAGCAGATGTGTGGCAAAGGAATGGCGAAGCGTATGAGGAGTAATACTCTTGTTTATTCCCGCCTCCTTAGCATAAAGCTTAAGAAGCTTCCAAAAGCCCTGTCTCGTCATACGGTCTCCCGAGGTGTTTACAAAAAGCGAGTTTTCGTCGGGGTCTGAAACAAAATAGGAACGGGAATGGGAAATATATTCACCGACAACCTTAACTGCATCTGGATACAGCAGAATGACTCTGTTCTTGGATGCATCCTTTTCGTTTCTGCACTTTACACAGCCGACCTTTAGGTTAACGTCCGTAACATTAAGAGCCATAAGCTCGCTTACCTTCATACCGGTTGCGTAAAGCATCTCGAGCATAGCCTTGTCTCTTATGCCCTTGAAATCATCCATATCGGGCTGTGCAAGAAGCTTGTCAACCTCGTCCTCGGTAAGAATTTCAAAGAATTTCTTTTCAACCTTATCATTTTTTATCTCAACCGTGGGATTCACATCGCAAACACCTGAGACAACAAGGTATTTATAAAAGCTTCTGAGAGAAGACATACACCGCGAAATGGTAGCAACAGACTTACCGTTTTTAGTAAGCACCTGCTTATACTTTTCAACAACCTTTGAATCTGCAGAAACCACTGACTTGTCATTAAGAGAAATGAATTCCGAGAAAGCTCTTAAATCCCTTTCATAAGCACACAACGTGTTGTCAGAAGTTTTCTTTATATCCTTTAAGTAAGCCAGAAATTCGGCAATAAGTTTATCATCCAACATAAATACTCCATTTATTTTGATAACTCGTCAGCCCTTGCTGTGCAGGCATCCATAGCACGAGAAATCACATCATTAAAACAGTCATTTTCAAATGAGGAAATTGCGGCAAGTGTTGTTCCGCCGGGCGAAGCAACCATTTTTATCAGCTCATCAGGGCTCTTGCCACTTTTAATAAGCATTTCGACCGACCCTTTAAGCGTCTGATACACAAGCTCAGAAGAATTCTTTTCGGAAATACCGTAAGCAACAGACTTGTCAATCATAGCCTTTGCAAGCATATACAAGTATACAGGACTTGAAGAATTAACAGAAATAACACTGTTCATCAAGGATTCATCAAGAGAGCAAACCGCACCAGATGCCGCAAAGAGCGTACATATTTTAGAGTAAGCCTTATCCGAGACAAGTGAATTTCTTGAAATTGCCGTTGCGCCGACTCCAAGCATCAGAGGCGTGTTTGGCATAACTCTGATAACGGGACACCGGGCATCAAGCTGCTTACAGATATAATCACAGGAAATAGCTGCGGCAATTGAGATAATTGTTTTCCCAGATAAATCAGCACCGCTGTTCTTTACATCTGCAAGCACGGCTTCATAATCCTGAGGTTTTACGGCAAGCAAAATGTTCTCGGCGCTTTTTACAGCATCAGCGACACAAGAGCATTTATTGATTCCAAGCGGGCAAAGAGCATCCGTCTTCTCTTCAAGCTTGTCGTATACATAAATTGAATCACCTGAAACTCTGCCGGATGAAACAATGGATTTTATAATTGCGCACGCCATATTGCCCGCGCCGATAAACGATATTTTCATAATAAATCTCCTAAAATTTGGGTGCGTTTATATAATAATACTTTTCTGATGTTTTTTCAAGGGTGTTTTTGCGTTTTGATAATTTTTGGCTGTTTTTACCATACATTATGTAAACTATATTATGTAAACCTGTTAACCGGGTTATGTAAATCAATATTATGTGTCACCAACGCTTTCGGAAGACTAAATGTCGTGCCTGACAAAAAAGAGAAAGATTGACTTCAGCACAAAGATTTTTAGAGTTATGCAAATTCAACAATTACTTTTTTTGCAATATTTTTTACTTCTATTGCAAAGAGCCGAAAAGTGTGATAAAATGTTATGTATAAGAACCAACTAAAATGTCGGAGACTGTAATGTTAGAACATAAACTTGAAGAAGTCACCCCCACCCTATCCATATATCAGCAGAAAAATGTCTTCTCATATGGCACCGATGCTGTATTATTGGTAAAATATGTTTTGTCCTGCTATAATTCTTTGCACGGAAAATCAATGTGCGATCTGTGTTCGGGCACAGGAGTCATTCCTCTTATGCTTTGCGATGCTGACAAAAGCATAAAAGCATCAGGCGTTGAAATCAGCGAGGATGCCTGCAAGATTGCAAAAATGAGTGCCGAGGTCAGCAATCTTAAAGAAAGATACACACAGTATACAGGAGACATCAAGAACGTACGCAGTTTATTTGAGCCCGAATCCTTTGACTTTATAACCTGCAACCCGCCTTATATGACAGCAAACAGCGGTTATATGTGTGAAAGTGATTACAAGACAATTGCAAGACACGAAATACTGTGTAATATAGATGACGTGTTCAAAGCAGCTTTTTATCTTTTGGGAACAGGCGGAAATCTCTTTATTGTCTACCGCAGCGACAGGCTATCTTCCCTGTTTTCTGCAGCAAAGTCTAACAGATTTGAAATCAAGGAAATAATCAGCTTTGTATCGGGAAGTCTTCCTGCTTTATCAAAGCTTATAGTCTGCAAGGCAACAAAGGACGCATCTGAAGGCTTGAAGCACAGTATCAAAATAACCGAAAACTTTTTATCAGGAGAGAATAATGTCAAATAACAAGTCAACCTACTACCAAAACTCCGCCTTTGTTATTAAGGTTTTCAAATACATTTCAATTCTGCTGTTCGTTATATTTCTTATTTCCTGCGTGGTTATATTCAGAAAAGATATAACGGTCGAGAACATACAGCTTCTTGCTAAGTTTATAAGCTTTGACGGTTCTTCGTCTAACTACACCGATGAATTCACCGTTACAGCAGGCGAGGACGGCGATATAATAATGCTTCGAGACAATCTCGGCATCATCAATCACAACAACATAGGTCTCTACGATTTATCGGGTCAGAAGCTCTTTAATTACAATTTTTCTTATTCAAATCCTGCTGTGGAATACGACGAGCACAGCATTATTGTTCACGATATCGACGGCAACGAAATGTCGATTTTCAATTCATTTTCCAAGATTAAAGGATTTAAGTATGGCGGCAGTATTCTCAGTGCAGATGTTGACGGCGACTACTTTGCCGTTATCACAAAAGACGAAGCCTACTACGCGATTCTTAAGGTTTATAAATACGACTATCAGGAACGTGATTACATAGATATCTTTACCTTGAAGTCCTCCAACAGCTATCTTACAAGTGTAGGAATCTCCGGTAACGGCAGGTATGTTGTAGTATCAACTGCAGATGCCGACGAAGGTAAATATAATTGTTATGTCAACATTTACAATACCGCATCGGACGATATTACACCAGTATACAGCTACTGTGTAGGTAACGAATTGCCGTTTAAGGTCGGTTTTGATTCGGACAGCTCCGGCGCATATGCAATTACCGACTCGGCAGTTCACTTTTTCGACAGCAAGCTCAACCTTATAAACACCTATAAATTCAACCAAAGCAAGGTCGAAAACTATTATGAAAGCGATGATTTACTGATTCTCACCGAGAAGAACAATTTATCGGGTAACTCAGTAATGCTTATAGGCTTTTCAATGCAGGGCGAAAACGTCTTTAACATCAATATCGGCGATGAGATATACGATGTGTGCATAGGAAAGAAAAAAATATTTGCGCTCGGCAAATACAAGGTCTATGAGATTTCGTCGGATAACGACAACGTATATAATCTTTCAAATGAGCAGAGTCTTTCCTCCAAGTACTTTTCCATTGTTTGCGACACGGATGACAACTGTTATGTTGTCAACGATTCATATGTAGCAAAAATTAAATTCGAATAGAAACGGTAATAAAATGAAAATACTTATTATTGGCGACGTGGTCGGAAGCTGCGGAACCGAATTTTTAAAGCAAAACTTAGGCGCTTTTGCAAGAAATAACGGCATTGATATGATAATTGCCAACGGAGAAAATGCTGCCAAAAATAACGGTCTTGATTCAGCCTCTGCAGATATGCTCTTCTCTGCAGGTGTTGATGTCATAACAAGCGGCAACCACATATGGCACAAATTTGAAATGCAGAATATCATTGACGATTATAACAACATTATCCGTCCCGCTAACTATCCCGGAGAATGTCCCGGCAACGGTTATGTTATCTTTAACGCATCAGGCGTCAAGGTGCTGGTAATCAACGTAATGGGAACGGTTTATCTCGACAGTCTCGCCTGCCCCTTCAGGACAGTTGAACGAATTTTAGAGCGTGAAGAAGGGTCATACGACGTTTCAATTGTTGACATTCACGCAGAAGCAACAAGTGAAAAGGCAGCCCTTGCCCGTTACTTCGACGGAAAGATTTCCGCCGTTGTGGGCACACACACCCACGTTCAGACTGCCGACGAAAGAATTCTGCCGAACGGAACTGCTTTTATTACTGACCTTGGTATGACGGGTGCGTACGAATCAATTCTCGGTGTTGAATCAGAGAGAATAATTAAGAAGTTCTTAACGAAAATGCCCACTCGATTTGAGCAGGCAGAGGGTGAATGTCAATTTAATGCTGTAATACTTGATATTGATAATACTACTTATAAAGCTAAGGGAATTGAGAGAGTATTTTTAAACAAGTAAACATAAAAAGACCTGCCGATTGGCAGGTCTTAAATTTTACTTAGATATTGAAGTACTTAACAGCAGACTTAAAGAGACCAAGGTCATAATTACCGGGAACATTCTGATAAAGTCCCTTGCCTATTCTTTCGCTGTGACCCATCTTACCGAGCACTCGTCCATCAGGTGAGGTAATACCTTCAATCGCATAATAGGAATTATTGGGATTGAAATGAACATTTGCCGAAGGCTTGCCGTCAAGGTCAACATACTGTGTTGCAATCTGACCGTTCTCTGCGAGCTTCTTTATCAGCTCTTCGGGAGCAACAAATCTGCCTTCACCGTGGGAAATCGGAACATTGATAACGTCACCGACATTTACATTCTGAAGCCAGGGAGAAAGATTCGAGCACACTCTTGTTCTTACAATCAAAGACTGATGACGTCCTATAGAGTTGAATGTGAGTGTAGGACAGTTTTCGTCTGTATCAACAATTTCACCGTAAGGAACAAGACCGAGCTTGATAAGTGCCTGGAAGCCGTTACAGATACCACCCATAAGACCGTCTCTGTTTTTAAGGAGCTCGTGAGTTGCGTCCTTGATAGCCGCATTTCTGAAGAATGCTGTGATAAACTTTGCAGAGCCGTCGGGTTCATCACCGCCCGAGAAGCCGCCGGGGATAAATACAATCTGGCTTTCTTTAAGCTTCTTGGAGAAGCTGTCAACAGATTCAGCAATAGCGGAAGCGGTGAGGTTCTTAATTACAAAGATCTCAGGTTCGGCACCGCCGTCAGCAAACGCCTTAGCTGTGTCAAATTCACAGTTTGTACCCGGAAATACAGGAATAAGCACCTTGGGCTTTGCTACGCCGATTTTGGGCGAAGCAACCTTGGAGAAGCCGCAAGCAACAGAATGTACTTCCTTTTCAAACTTCTGCTCAACATTAAACGGATAAACCTTTTCGAGCTTGTTTTCATAAGCAGCAATAAGCTCACAAAGGCAAATCTTTTCTTCTCCTCTTGCTATGCACTCTTCCTCTATTGTATAACCGAGAAGCATACCGACATTTAAGTCTTCAGTAAGCTCAAGAACAAATGCACCGTAGCAATAGTCAAAGATTGCATTGTTACAGAATTCCTTATCATATTTAAAACCGATTCCGTTACCTATTGCCATCTTGAGAACTGCTTCTGCAATACCACCGTAGGTAGGAGTGTAAGCAGCCGCAACCTTGCCGTCCCGCATAAGCTTTGTAACAAGAGCGAACACTTCTTTTTCGCTTGTCTTATCGGGAAGTCCGTTTTCATTATACTTAGGAGCAACAAGAACAACCTTATGACAAGCCGCCTTGAATTCGGGTGTAATTACATCACTTGTCTTACCCGTCGTAACAGCAAAGGAAACAAGCGTCGGAGGAACATCGATGCTTTCGAAGGAGCCCGACATAGAGTCCTTACCGCCGATTGCGGCAATTTCATAGTCAAGCTGTGCTTCAAGTGCGCCGAGAAGAGCCGACATAGGCTTTCCCCATCTCGAAGGATCCTTCTTGGGTTTTTCAAAATATTCCTGGAATGTGAGATATACATCTTCAAAGGAAGCACCTGATGCCACGAGCTTACAAACAGATTCAAGCACCGCAAGGTATGCACCGTGATAGGGGCTCTTTTCAGAGATGTAAGGGTTATAGCCCCAGGACATAAAGGAAACTGTATCTGTGTGCTGTTTTTCAACAGATACGAGGTTTATCATAGACTGAATAGGAGTTTTCTGATACTTTCCGCCGAAGGGCATAACTACTGTGCCTGCACCGATTGTGGAGTCGAATCTTTCAGAAAGACCCTGCTTTGAGCACACATTAAGATCAGATGCAAGAGCCTTGTAGGCTTCTGCGAAGTCGGAAGGAATGCACTTTGCAAATTCTTCAACCTTGTTGGGCGCAATATCAATGTGTTTTTCTGCACCGTTGGAATTAAGGAACTCTCTTGAAATATCGCATATATTGACGCCGTTCCACTTCATTACAAGTCTTGGCTCGGCTTTAACCGTAGCTACAATTGTTGCCTCAAGGTTTTCGGTGGATGCAATTTCCATAAATCTCGGAGCATCCTTTGCTTCAACAACAACTGCCAGTCTTTCCTGAGATTCGGAAATAGCAAGCTCTGTACCGTCA
>CAZTNR010000024.1:0-23893 GCA_964614955.1 uncultured Oscillospiraceae bacterium
GGTCGATATGAGAGTGAACATTACCGTCGGAGAAAAGACCGATAAAGTGAAGTGTCTTGCCTGTATCCTTAACGGATGCAATTTCCTTCCAGGCGTCGGAATTAAACATAAGTCCGGATTCTATAGAGTTGGAAACAAGCTTTGCGCCCTGTGCGAAAACCTGACCTGCACCGATTGCATTATGACCAACCTCACTGTTACCCATATCGTCGTCCGAAGGAAGACCAACTGCTGTACCGTGAGCCTTAAGCTTAAGTGTGGGGTACTTTGACATAAGCATATCAAGAGTGGGTGTTCTTGAATTCTTGATTGCGTTGGATACGTTATCCTTACCAAGACCGATACCGTCCATTACGATACAGAACACAGGTCTTTTCTTTGCTTCTGCATCGCCGTTTTTAAATGTAAGTGATGTAAGTGTTTCTTTCATTTTGATTATCCTCTCTGTATATAATTAAATTTAATAACTTAGTTAATGCTTATGGTTTGAAACCCTGAGAACCGATTCATAGCCCTCTTTGGTCATAATTTTGTGTATACCGTCAATTACACATTCCAAAGGTCGTTTTGCCACATACACCGCAAGCTTTGTTCTCTCGCTTATAAGCTGACCGAGACCCGAAAGAAGCGCACCTCCGCCGGAAATGGTAATACCGTTCGTGTGTATATCTGCACAAAGCTCGGGCGGTGTTATTTCAAGCGTTGCCTTTATAACATCCACAATCTGATTGACCACGGGTGTTATGGCAAGGCGTACCTCAGAGGAATAAATATTGAATACCGACGGAAGACCCGTTATAAGATTCCGTCCTCTTACTTCAAGCATTCCAAGGTCTGCACTCTTGTGGGCAGAGCCTATTTCTTTCTTGATTTCCTCAGCAGTAACCGCACCGATAACCACATTGAATTTCTTGCGGATATACTCCATAATTGCTTCATTTAGTTCATCGCCTGCAACCCTCAAGGATTTTGATACGGCAAGTCCGCCTGCCGTTACCACCGCAACCTCGGTTGTGCCGCCGCCGATATCCACGATAAGGTTACCGACAGGTGTTTTGAACGGAAGTCCCGCACCGATTGCCGCCGCAACAGGCTCCTCCACTATGGCAACAGCACCTACACCCACCTCAAAGAGGGCATTTTCAAGGGCACTGTATTCAACCTGAGTAACACCGTAGGGTATGCACACCACAACCTTCGGTCTTGCAAAGGGCATTCTTGTCATTGCCTGTCTTACAAAATGACTGAGCATTGCAAGAGTAAGCTCAAAGTCTGAGATAACTCCGTCTCTAAGCGGTCTTACAACCGAAATGTTGGCAGGTGTTTTACCCATAAGGTTCTTGGCATCCTGACCTATTGCTATTATTTCTTCAGTTTTTATGTTATATGCCACATAGGAAGGTTCTCTTATTATTACTCCCTTTTCGGGTGTACAGACAAGTGTATTTGCCGTACCTAAGTCTATTCCTATATAGCCTGCGGAAAATGTTGCCATATGGCTGTTTTCCCCCTACTAAATATTATCCTTATCCTCGACAAGGCTCCTTACAGTCTCCTTACATCTTTGTCCTGTAAGACTTACGGGCGTTATGGTTGTTGTAACCTTGCCGTTCTTTTCGAGAAGATTCTTGATAAGAAGCTCATCGTGCATACTGAGCTTTTTATCACCGTCAACAAGGGCAAAGGGACCGTTTTCCCTGCCCGAATAAACCGTGTTCGCTACAGGTATCTTGCCTTCGCAGGGTCTCACCTTGGGGCCGCACGACACTATCGCCGACATAAGACTCGATACAATACTGTCATCGGCATCGTCTTTGGCACAGCTCATATTAACGGGAATTCTTCCGTCGCCGAGCATTTCGCACAAGCTGTTGAAGATTGCCGCATTCTTGCCCGAACGTCTTATAACCCTTGAGTCCTTGACATTAAGGCTTGTAAGGAAATATGTTTTATGCGTTTTTCTGTCTGCTATGCTTATATATGCCTCCGGCACCTGTTCGGCTCCGTTAAGACCTGCATAACCAAAGTCCCAGCCAATTCTCGCCTCTCTGTCAGCACCAAAGCAGGCGCTTACGACAAGGCTGTCATATTTTTTCATATAAAGTCTGTCAGGTGTGCATACCGACACTCTGCCGTCCTTCTTTGCATCTGCAAGAACCTTGTTCTTTTTCGAAAGAAGGTGCAGAAGCTTTTCCATATTTGTACACTGCTCCTTGGTAAAGGCAGTAATCGCAACCCTCTCTTGCGGATTCTGAAGAAGGTTTGTTGCCTTAACCATAGAAAGCTCGGCTTCCGTGGAATTTGTTCTTCCCGTTGTTCTGTCATATGTTCCGTTCATACGGACAATTTCAACGCTTGACGCTTCGTCCTTATTGACGCACGTCAGCTTTTCGCTAAAAGCACGGGAATTGAGCCAGGTAAAGAGCGATGCATCCTTATTCTCGGTTATTCTGCACACGTCATAGCAAGGAAATACCTTTGACATTCTTTCACAAAGCTCGCTTCTGTCGGCTCTCGACATATTAATAAGTACACTCTTTCTGCCAAAGCAAAGTGCGGGAAGCATAGTATAGCCGTTGTTTCTGTTATCAAGAACAACCACGGTTTCAAAGCTTGTTTCAAGAGGAAGCACCTCTGAAAGAATATTCTTTGTTACTACAATTACGGGAAGCACTTTCTTTACAAGCTCTTCCTTTTCCGTAAACATATCGATAAATGCCACACCGTCACAGTTCAAAGCATTAATTGGCGTACCCGACATCTTTTTGACGGAATTTATGTAAGCTTCAAGGGCATTCTTGGATGAAATCTCACTCGCTTTTTCAAAAAGCTCGGCGTATTTTTCCTTTGCTCTTGCCACCTTTTCGGCAGGAAGCCCGTTCATATTTTCACGTCTTACGCTGTCGGCAATGGGAAGAAGCAGGCTCTTTGCAAATATTCTGTCAACATTTGAGCAGGCGCCGTGTTCATCTATATACTTGACAAAGCTCGGAAGAATTGCATTCACATTACCCGACTTTGCCTTCCATTTTGCCCAAAGCTTTGCAACTTCAATCTTTTCCTCAATACCCGAAAGATATTTTCCGAGTCCGTCAAAGGAAAGAGCACCCGATTCAAAGACAATCTCGTCAAAATTCATTCCCATAATATCCGAGATGATATTGAGAGGGCTGTTCTCACCCGAATAAAGCTCGGCAAAACGTGCTCTGACAATCGTAATTCTCCTTGCAAGGGATGCGTCTATGGGAATTACGGAAATCAAACGGAAAATATTTGACAAAAGCTTTGCTTTATTGGTTTCCGATGTGCTTATTGCCTCCACAAGATAGGCTGCCTTTTCAGAAATTTTTGCAAGCTTTGTTGTCTTTTCGTCATCTTCCTTGCCGTTTGTGCTTTCACGAAGGTTAATAAGACAATCCTTATATTCGTGAAGCAATTTATAGATATCTGCCACCTTATGCTGCTGGAATTCCGATCTTTTACTTGAATCGACGTACTGAAGCAGCATATCCTGGCTGTTTTTCTTGGTTATAAACTTTTTGATAAAGCCTTTTTCTTCCTCGTCATCATAGTCGTCTCTGAGAAGAAGGTTTTCTACATCCTCAAAGATTTCCTTATTGAAGAAATTGAGCTTGAATTCTATTGCCTCCATACGCTTACGGGTCTCAGACTCAAAACGTTTTGTACGTGAAAAATCAGCTATATCACTTTCGACAAACTTTTCGGGAATATCCACGTCTCTTGCCGTAAGCACAAGCTTATAAAGGTCATTGAGCTTTTCAAGCTTATAAAGGCTGTCAATTTCGTTTTCATCGAATTTCAATATTTCATTGACATCCGAGAAAACATCCCTGAATTCGGAAATTACGGGAAGTGCCGATTCTATGGCAATACAAACTGAGTTCTTGGAATTCTCATCCATATCCGCTTTGGGATTTGTATGGTAAAGCGGATGATTTTTCAAAGGTGTATGCTTTTCGAGTCCACTCATTTTGCACACGCTTCGCGCTTCGCTGATGAGTTCCCCTGCCATTTCAAAGACCTCGTCCACAAGCTTTTCGTCTGCATTTTCAAAAAGCTCTTTACTTACGGGAACCTCATCATAATTCTCTGTTCCGCTGCAGGCACCGAGATATGCTTCAACAGCTTCTCTGAGCGACATACCGCACCTTGCACTCTTATTTATTCTGTCGGCATATTCCACGAGTGTTTTATCGGCTTCGGAAAGCTCATCCGTCTGCTCCGTAAGTGCGGTTTCTTCGCAAATACCGTATTTTTCCGTATTATCCGCTATTTTCTTTACGCAGTCTGCCGCCTTGCAGTCCTCATCAACAACAAAGCATACGTCCTCAAGTCCGCTTTCGCAGAGAACACCCTCGACATATCTTGACATTTCCATATCATCTGTAACAATAAGCGTGCTCTTGGACTCTGTTACATTTCTTGCGGCAACAGCTTTAAGTACATTTTCCTTTTCGCCTGTAAATGCACCCTCGACCACAACATCGGTATCACTGCAGACAGCCTTGATTGCATCGGAGGACATTACAACGGACGGTACATAGCCTTTATTAAGCTTTTCAGCAACCTTTGCACTGCCGAAAATACTGTTTACCGTCTCGCCTGCATACAGCTTATTTCTTTCAAACGCAAGCCCCGACCAGAGCATATAGTCGTCTATATCAATGTTTACAAGGTGCGCTTCCTTTATTATTTCGTAGATATGCCTGTCGTCCGTCTCACCAAGGGCGGATTTTATATTTTCAAACATATCGAATATTTCTTTTTTATCTGTCGGCATAAGTGCCTTCATAAAGGAGTCATAACCGAGAGAAGAGTCTCTGAGGGCGTTTCTGATAAACACCTTATTTACAATAGGTCTTCCCTGCTGTTTCACATAGAAAATTCCGTTTTCATAGCAAAGAACAGCCCTTACAAGGCAAACAGGAGCAAAGCTTATGGTTTCCGTAAGCTTATCGGTTATTTTCACATAGCCAAAGGCAAAGTAAGGCTCCTTCTTATTCTTACCGAAGGTCATATCTCCTGCTATTCTGTACAGCTCTTCATCTCTGAGGGTTGTCGTGATTTCTCCGTCACGGCATATTCTTTCCTTGAGTGCCGAAAGCTTTAAATTCATAGCATCAAGCTCATTATTACTGAAGTGCTGTCTTGCTTTTGGAGAATTTGCCGTAACAATCGACGAAAAGTGCTTATCTACAGCCGCATAATCGTCAAGCTTTACGCTGACATCAAGGGGATGAAGCTTATACCTTGCTGTTGTATCATCAAAAACTCTATCAAAATCCGACAGGAGCAGAGGAATATCTTCAACATCGTGTCTCACTCTTCCTGCAAGGAACTGCAGAACGCTCGACGAGACAAGAGAAGAATATATTCTCGCAACCGCCGACTTTACACCTGCATTATCTGTTTCATTTACAGGATTATAAAGTCCTGCCGAGCAAAGCGCACGCTTTACGTCAACAAGGCAGACAAGGCTTCCCGAATCATTGACAAAGCCGTCAGCCGTCTTTTCTACAGCCATAACAAAGGATGTATTCTGAGCCGCCGCAAAAACAGACGGATCAACAATCATCATATCGCCCGCATCAACAAGGTCACGGATTCTCGAAGCATCCTCGCACACGGGAACCTTCACGGGACTCTTTACAAGATATGCACCGCAAAGAACCGAAATATCGCCTTTTTTACCCCTTACAAACATAAGAGAGGAATCTATGCCGAGCTTTTTTGCACAGGCACAGAAAACAAGTGCAATCTCAAGGGGTGTTGCAAGAATACTGCCGGAGCCGAAAAGCTCATCGGGAAATCTTATTCTCTGCTTGGCATTAACTGCATACGCAACGGGTCTTGTATAAATTATATTACATTCCTTGAGCTTTGTATAAAGCTTCTTTATTGCCGAGAGAACCGCCTTTTTAGAGCTGGAGCTATAGCTGATTTTTCCGTTTTCGCATACATCCTCGCAAATTCTGTCTATAATCAGGTCGTCTTCTCTGACAAATGAAGCAATAACAGACGGCTCACTATCTAGACCTGCCCAGATGTTTGAAGGAACAAGGCTTACGTGAGTTCTTTCAACTATCTCTTCGCCGCCGTATTTTACAAGTACGTATACCTCTCCCAAGGTCTCTTTTTCAATGCTGTTAAGGAATGCATAGTCATATTCAAAGCTGTCAAAGTCAAAATCAAGCACACAGCCCGAGGATGTTTTAAGATTATAAGATTCTGCCGAAAAACACTCCTTGACAAAATCACGTCTCTTTAAAAACTCCACGTCCGCACATTTACCCACAACGCTCACTTCAAGCTTTACAGGTTTTTTTTCAGCCTCCGGCAAGCCCAGTACCACCCTTGTGACGGGGGTAATGCGCATACTCGCTATAGACGCCGAAAAACTTGGCATCGTTTCAATGTTTACTGTTACCTTTGACGGTCTTAAACCGTTATTCATTCCTTGTTTCTCCTTTAATCAGCATTATTATCCATTATCCATAACTATACAAAATATATCATACCATCTTTTCCCCGCTTTTGCAAGAGTTTAATTAAGATTTCTACATTATTGACAAAAAAATACCGCACCCTGTTATGGGTGCGGTATAAAAATGCCGTAAATGATTTGGGTTAATCCCAAAGGTCGCCTGTATCAGCGCCTGCATCGTCACCGAAACTGCTGTCGGTTGCGATATCAATAATTTTCTGAATCTCTGTATATTCTTCAGAGCCCTCTTCTACTGAACCCGAATCCATAATTCTCTTTGCAACTGCATAGATACTGGTTACCATAGGCTCGCCGTAGAGGGTGAACTGTTCACCGTCAACGGTTACCTTTGTATAGGTCTTAGTTACAATTCTCTTACCGTATGCAGTTTCGGGAATGTTATAGAATACAGCGGTGAACTGATCAACGTCATCATCGCCCTCAAATACTTTATCGATGCCTTGAACCTTATTATATGCAACGCCGGAAATATATGCTGTGCCGGAAGGCGTTGTAAAGTCGAAGTTAAGCTGTGAATAATCATTATTGTTAAGCTTTTCTTCAAGTGTAATGATATAGCCGTATTCGTCAATCACATACTCTGTTTCTTCATTCTTTGCGGCAGTTGTAATCTGTGCTCTGAAACGGACTGCTGACTTATACTTTTCATCAGCAAATCTAAGAGACTGACCGTTATAGTTTGTCATATAATCTTCCATTGTGGGAAGAAGTGTACTTGTAGCTTCAGTAGCATCTACATAGTAGTAAGATGTAGTTGCTGTATCAAGTGTATCATCAGCCGCAAGAGCCGCACCGCCGTCATCAACGATTTCAACGATAAGGTTCTTATCCGTGATTACGCCGTAAAGATTATCGTCGTTTTCAACGATGTCATACTGGAAGCCGCAAACCTCAGCGTATCTTGTGCCTACTGCTTCCCCAATATCAATTTCAACATAGCCGTCAGGCTTCTTTGTACCTGTAACAAGTACGTTTGCATTGGGAGACGCTGTTACTGTGCCTGTTACCTCGCCGAAGATGTATGTACCCTGTTCGAGGTGAAGTGCTGCATCGTCTTTGACTGTGAGTTCTTCAATTGTGATAATATTACCGTTTGCCATAACAGAAGCATCCGAACCGATTACAACATCAGCAAATTCTTTATCTGCCGCAAATTCTCTATTGAATCTCGAAGCATCGTCTCTCGGATTATGTCTCGGTCCGCCGATATCATCAACCCATTCATGGAACATTGAGGGACAATATGTGAAGGTTTTACTAAAGGATTCAGCACTGGCAGTTGCAACCTTTGCGGACTCCGCAATACCTGCGTTAAGCTTATCCGCAAAGCCTGCTTCGAGGTCTTCTTCCGTGATTTCAGACTGCTTCTCATCTTCAAAGGAAACAAATCCGAGGTATGAGCAGTTATAGTAGACCACCTTATAATCGGTACCCGAACCGCCAAGAGGATGAGATGTGCCTCCGGGAGAAACGAGTGTACCTGCAAAATAGCTGTTTACGATTGCACCGCCGTAGGGAGAGCGTACAAAGCCCGAAGCATCGTTACCGGGATATGTACCGAAGCCCTTGGCTGTGGATTCGACATAAACTGTACTCCAGCAGTTTGCAATAAGAGAAGCTGAACCCATATTTCTTGCAAATGTAGAAACATAACCGGGAGACTTAATAGTACCTGTTACACCGAGATTCATAATTCTTGCACTGGAGATATAACCAAAGAGACATACGTCATCTATCTGTGTATTTTCATCATATTCAACATTGATGTTTACGTTGATTGTATGACCGTTACCGTCGTAAATACCGGTAAAGTATTTACCTGTGTACATACCCATGTAGTTATCGTAGCCGTCAAGGTCAAGGTCTCTTGTCTGCTTCAGATACTTATTACTGTACTGGTTCACACCGTTATTTACATTATCTGTAAATTCGATAAAGTCTTCTTCTGTTTCAATAAGGAAAGGATGTGTTCTTGAACCGTCTTCCTTGACTACAGGATCGGATGTAAGGTCAACAGTTACAACAGCACTTGCTGTGAACGCACCGCCGTATGCAGCCTTTACCTGAACTGTAAACTGGCTGACTGTTTCATCTGCGCCAATCTTGAAAAAGCCGTCTTCATAGAACTTTGTTTCATTGCTCGCAGGCTCGGGGCTTACGTTCCACACAACATCCTGCGGAGGATTGTAGATACCGATAACGGTAGGTGTAAGTGTTGTGGATTCGCCTCTCTTTACTGTTACTGCTGTAGGAGTAACTGTAATGCCTGTAACCTCGGGAAGCTTGAGTTTAAGTACAGGATAATCGGTACCGTCAATATACTGCCAAGTATTAAGGTCTTCTGTTGTACCTCCGATTGCTGTTGCAGCATCCGAAAGACCGCCTGCAAGAGTTTCGGCAAGTGTAGTCTTTGCCTCATCTGCTGTTACGGATGTTGCAATAGTCTGAGAGGAAGTCGAAGAGCCTTCAACAAAGTAAACATTTGTCATTGTACCGCTTGCAGCTATTGCATAATTGGAAGCTGTACCGCCGAAATAAGCATTTGTGATTGAACCGTAATTAGAGATTGTAAAACCGTTACCTGTAGAGCTTGTAGAAGAAACATTAGCTGTTACGAAGCAGTTTACAATCTTGCCGTTATTCTTTCTTACAAACGCCGCATAACCCGAAGCACTCTTGATGTTACCCGTAACACCGAGGTTTACGATTGTACCGTTATTTACACCGAAAACTACAGCGTTGCCGCCAACTTCGGTTGTATCAATATTAACTGTAAGAGTATAACCCTGACCGTCATAGTAACCTGCAAAGGATACATCGGAAAGCACGCCGTTATAAAGCGTCTTGCTTGTCATATCGATATCGGCATTCTGAACGATATACTGTCCTTCATAAGTTGTGCCGGCAATCATATTATTTGTAAATTCAAGGAAGTCCCAGCCGTCGTCGATTACATAGGGGTCAGCCTGTGTACCTGTACCTGTAATGCCGTCATAAACCTCTGTCACATAGTCCCAGTCTTCTTCGTCGATGATTTCAGCGGGAACATAAACTGTTTCCTCAATAACAATCATCTGACCGAACATTTCTGTTTCTACGCCGTCCTTATAGTAAACAGCCTGATCCTTATATGCGTACTTATCACCGTTATTGAATGTGAACTTTTCAGTAGTGGAATCGTAAAGACCGATATCTGTTACGTTTACGAAAAGTTCGCTTGTAAGCTCATCAAGGTCAACACCCATAAGGTTTGCACACCAAGGAGCAATATCTGTGTTATCAATGATATTCTCTGTTCTTACGGAGTTCTTGTTGCCGTCCTCGTCAACATAGTAGTCCTTACCGGGTTCTGCCGCACCCTCGATACCTGTGATTCCTTCAGGATAGTAGCACCAGAAAGGAACATTCTGTGTTGTATGAGAACCGGATTCCCACTCAACAAGTGCAGAGTCTGTACCCTGCTGTGTTTCGGCAACTGCTGTTGCAAGGTTGCCCGCAGCCACAAGCTCATCATAGTAAAGTCCGCCTGTATCGTGGTCGGGAACTGCAACTACAACCGTATCAGTTCTACCCTTTGCAAATTCAACCGCAACCTTAAATGCCGCGTCAAATGCGATATAGTCGGAGGACATCTGAGCTGTATTGTTGGAGTGTGCTCCTGTATCGACCTTGGAGCCTTCTACCATAAGGAAGAAGCCGTCTTCATCGGCAGACAGTGCTGTGATAGCAGCCTGTGTCATTTCAGCAAGTGTTGCTGTTGTTGCGCCGTTATAAATATCAAAGTCAAAGTTTGAAGTAGCTATATTACCCCAGATTTTATCACCGGGCTGAACTTGTGCAAGCTCTGTCTTATTATTGATAAATGTATAGCCATTATCAAGAGCTGTCTGTGCATTACCGCCGTAGGCTTCAACAGTACCGTAGCCTGCACCGAGAACTACCTGAAGACCCTTGTTTTCAATCTGTCTGTAGAAATCGCCGTAGGCTGTTCTCTGAAGTGCGTGAACAGCAAATGAAGCAGGTGTTGCGTGAGGCCATTCATATGTAGAAACAAGACCAGTCGCCTTGCCCACCGACTGAGCAGCTTCGGTAAGGTTTGCGTGGGGCATCTTTCTTCTGTCAAGACCGAGGTAGTTATTGATTGTCTTATAACCTGTAGAAAGAGCAGTACCTGCAGCCGCAGAGTCTGTCATGGAGTTATACACGTTAAGAGAAACCATAGAACCTGCATGATAGCTGAAAAGTGTCATTTCGCTGTCATCGACAAGTGTCTTATAGGGGAACTTCGTATCATCAAAGCCGCCCGCCATCTTTACATCATTGGAAAAGTCCAAAGAACCGTAACCGGCACCGTCGGGGATAAGAAAAATGATGTTTTTAATCTGAGGCACTTCTGCAAGAAGCTCCGCAGAACCGTCAGCCTCTGCCGCACTCTGCACCGAATCCGAAACAGTTACAACAGCAGGTGCTGCAAAAGTCAACATCGGCAAACTTGTAACAAGTGTACAGAGAGTCAACAAATAAGAAAGTAATTTGAGTACTCTGTTTTTCATAGGGCCATCTCCTTTTTTGGTATACTTTTTTGTTAAAAAGATACAATTTTAGTCACTACAGATTATACCATAATTGTATAATCAAGTAAATATCTATTTTTCACATATTTTTAGCCCTTTTATGGTTTTTAAGCTCAAAAATTCCGTGTCCTCTCGGACACGGAATTTTTCTTTAATTATGTAAGACCGCTTCAGGAAACAATATCGGTACTGTTTTCGGTCTTACTTATAATATCTTCAACCAAAGCTTTGGCATCTTCGGTAAGTGAATCACTGTTTTCAAGAGCCTTTGCGATATCATAGAAGCTTGCCACCATTTGTTCGCCGTATACAACATACTCTTTCGAGTCAACCGTAACCTTTGTATATGTCTTTACAACAAAGTTATTGTCGTAATGTTCTTCGGGTACACCGTAAAGTACGGCTGTGAAGATATGGTACTCGTCAACAGAAGAGTCGAATACTTTATCGATACTGCCTCTTACATACGCTTTACCTAAAACATATTTTGAAGCGTTGAGGTTAAGTTCTTCACCGTTAGCAAGAAGATTGCTTTCATGACCGATTATATAGCCGTATTCTTCAATCTGACACTCTGTTTCTTCACTCTTTGAAGCTGTTGTTATCTGAGCCTTGAATCTCATACCAACGCTGTCAATCTTTTCATCGGGCATTCTGAGTTCCTGACCGGATACATTATTCATATAATCTTCAAGCGATGTGAGCTCGGTGTAACTTGCATCCTGTGCACTTACGTGATAGTACTGTGCAGAAACAACTTCATCACCCGATTTTTCAACAACCTGGATAAGAATATCTTCACTTGTGATTACACCGTAGTATTCGTCCGGAACGACAAACTGCTTGCCATCGATTTCCGCATATCTCACATTGTCTTCATTTTCCTTTAAGCCAAGGAAAATTTCAACATAATCTTCGGGAACATTTTCGCTCAGTATCAAAATATTTGCATAAGGTGAAGCAACTACATTACCTGTAAGATTCTTGAAGGAATATGTACCCTTTTCAAGATAAAGTGTAACACCCTCGGGAACCACAACATCGTTTGTAGCATAGAATGTGTAGTCGCCTGCTATGATTTTTGTATCTCTTTCGATTACAAGCTCAGAGGTTGTATTCTCGGAAAGCTCGATTATTGTAATATCGCTTTGGAACTTCATATAGTCAACGTAGAGAGAAAGCTCAACAACAGACGGCTCCAGAAGAAGACCCGTGATTGTACCCGTAACATTCGAGATGTCAAATACATACTCTTCCATAGATGTCTTTGTCATAGGTACAGAGTAGTTATAAGTACCGTCTGTACTTGTGATTGTAAGGTCAAGAGTATCGCTCTCTGTTGCCTGGGTGGGCTGAAGACGTACAACAAATTCGTTATAGGACTCTGAATCGAGAAGAAGTGTATTGTCAAATACGGTTACACCGTCACCGTAGGAGGTAACAGTACCTACCACCATATCGGGAAGCTCTTCGTATCTTACGTATGTATGGAAGCCGCCAAAGCTGATGCCTTCCATATCCCCTTCTGTATCAAAGTTCCATTCGTAAGCGAGTGTCCAGGCTGCGTATACAGTCTTATTTTCTGTCATTTCAACAGTCTTTACAACTTCGCCGCCCTCTGTAAGCGACCAGCCGAGGAACTTATAACCGTTTCTTTCGGGAGCAGAAGCACTTAAAGTATATGTACCCTTTGCATAAGCATCTGCCGCAGGAAGATTTGTTACTGTATCGGTTGTACCCGAAGCATATGTAACAGTGTATGCAGGAACCTGTCCTGTAACTGTAACGGTAATTGTATCCTTGACCTCTTCGTCATATGCACAAACTGCCGTAACATTTACTGTACCGTTATTGACTGCAGTAACAATACCGTTTTCGTCGATTGTAGCAACATTTTCGTTATCTACAGACCAGGTTACATCCTTTACGCTGTTTTCGGAAGGATCCGTCACAATGTCAAGCTGAAGCGTGCCTTCAGCCTCTGTGATTGTGTTTCCGCCTGTGATGGATATTGATTCGGGAACGTAAATATAATCAGCGGAAATATTGGCAGGAATTGCAGTTTCAAGCTGTGCAAATACACGCTTACCGATTTCATCCATACCGAGGTCACCGGGGTGAGAACGGAACTCGCTGGAGGAATTGGGGTTATGGAAGTCGGGGTACTGATCCCAGGCCTGCCACTTCTTATCTGTCATATCTGTACAGTTGGCAACATAAAAACCGTATTCGAGAGCCTTTGTGATTTCTGCGTTTGTAGCTGCATTTGAGCCGAAGGGAGTAATTACAACTACAACCGATTCTTCGGGTCTTACTTCGTCAATAGCAGCAAATACTGTATCATAGAAGAAAGAAGCAATTTCACCGTAAGAGCCGAACTGTGCGTTTTCAGCAAGCTGGATTGTTATAATATTTGTCTGTTCAGACTCAATATAAGCAAGCTGCGCTGTCATAGCACCGAGAATTGCATTCTTAGCCTTTACATAGTCAAAGCCCTCGTGATTGGATGCATCCGATTGGTCTGCAAGACCCTTCTTCCAGGCAATTTCTATCTGATTATTTGCGTATCTGTTTGCCTTGAGAGAACAGTTGAAATTATTATTGATATAGTACTGAATTCTGCCGTAGTAGTCAAGGTCGGGCTCGGACGCCGCCATACCGCGGATTACGTCGGTCGAATTAATCCAGCCGTTATATGCATCCTTGTTGAACCATTCGGCATAGCCGTGGCAGAGATAGGAGTTACCGAGAGATACCATAGAAAGGTCATAAGCAACAAGCTTTGTCTGAACACCGCTTATGTTAAGTGTTACGGAATCACAAGCCGATTCGTCAAGCACGGATGCCGCTGTGATTGTAACTGTACCGTTACCGACGGGTGTTACCGTTGCTGTGCCGTCGCCGTTATCGAATACCGTTACGATATCGCTATCGGCAGTATATACTACTTCAGAGTTTGTAACTGCCCTGTTTGAGAACACTTCACTTGTGAGTGTGAATGTACCTTCACCTGTAAGCGATGTCTTATCTGCCGTAAGATTTACTCCGACCTCAAGGCTGTCGGATGCATCATAGTTGGCAAAGAACACTTCATCAATAATAACAGGTCTATATGTAGAATAAGTAATAGGAGAGGATGCTACGTTGGAAGAACTGATAGTAGAAGCATCAATTACGGATTCTGCATGGTTTACAAACATAATACCGCCGTAATTCTTTCCCTTGAGTTCTGTTGAATTTGCAAGTGAAGTAAGATCAAATGCAAAAGTCTGATATTCGTCTGTCAGATCGAATGAAGCTGTCTTTGCTCTTGATTCTGAGTGGGATACACCATCGGCTGTGAAATAACCCGTGAGCGAGTATGTGCCCGGAGCCGTTGTCTTAGCCTTAAAGCAGAAGTAAGGATAGTCTGTTATGGAGAATTCAACCGTGTTCTTGCCGGATTCGGAATAAGAACCGGCGCTGGTTGCTGTAAGAGCATAGCCGCCGGATGTACTTGTTGTTCCGACTGCTGTTGTAGAAGAAGCACCCGAAAGCTTTGCGACAGTTTTAATCACTGTCAGTGCACCGTCTTCAATCTTTGACTGCGAGTGGTGTCCGCCGCCGTTATACCAGTTTGCAGTACCTGCAGTATCGTTGAAGTTCCAAGTATAAGCAACAGCCTTAGAACCGTCATCCTCGCCTGTCTTTACAAATATTCTTCTTGAAATTTCAACATCTTTACTTGTATCGTTGCTCTTTGCCGTTACTGTTACAAAGCCTTCTGCGTTTTCCCCTGCAAAGATTGTAAGAGAGCCATCGGCTTCTTCTGTAATTACAGCACAGTTATTAGTTACGTTTGTTGTCCAGGTATATGTCTTATCGTATACACCTTCAAGGTCGCAGTCAACCTCGGCTGCGATATTGAGCGAGGAATTGGGAGTACCGATAAATGTAGATTCTGTATTGAACTTGAGAGCAAGGTCTGTCATAAGCTTTGCCCAGAGCTTGGTAGAATTCACCGTTACACCATCGGGAATGCCTGTTCTTGTATAATTAAGAGTATCAAGTGTACCTATCCAGCTTGCGTTTTCTGTAAGATCCACATAAACGTCCTTGTTTGTAACATTTGCAGGAACTTTAATTTCAACATTTACAGTTATTGCTTTTGTCGCACCGGGAGCAGTTACACGGCATCTGACCGTTACTGTCTGCTCAGTATCATTGGTATTTGTTACGTTCAGGGTAATATATTCATAGGTGTCAAGGTCAATGCCGAGACTTGTACCTGAAAATTCGTCAATGGGAGCAGTAGCAACTACCACATTCTTTGTAAGAGTCTTTGTGACGCCGTCCTTGCTGTAAGTATATGTTACGGTGGAAGAACCCACCTTTACTGCCTTAAGAGTAGCTGTGCCGTCCTTATTTTTGTTAGCAGAAAGAACAGAAGCATCGGAAGAAGTCCAAGTGACATAGTTTGCATCCATTTCGGGGTCGCCCGTAAGAGCAGCCTTCGCCGTCACAGTCTGACCAACCTCTGTGAGCTTATCGGAAAGAACAATTGTTGCACCGTCAAAAGCATCAACCTCTTCTGTGGCATAAAGAACAATATCGGAATTGTTGCTTGCATCAAGAGAAATTGATGTTACTGTAGTACCGCCGACAGCACTTGCCCAGCCGCTGTATGTAACGCCGCCTTCAACAAAACCTACGGGCTCAAATGAAGTAAGAAGATTGCCATCTTCGTCCTGTGCAATATAGTCTTCTTTAACAACAGTATCACCTGCCGCGTTATAGTATGTAACCTTATAAGCAGGGGCAATAATCATATTATCATAGTAGAAATTCACGTCTGTTCCGTTTGCGTTATCTACATACATATGGAATATAATATTATTGGGGTCGGTATAGTCCATTGCTGTTTCCTGATTTTTGAGAGTAAGATTCAGAATCTTACTTACGTGCTGCCAGCCGCTTGAGGGAGTTGCAACATTACTCAAGTGAAGGAAAGAATAGTCGGAGGAGCTTGACTTTGTCATAATCCAAGCAGAATCATCCGTTGTATAGCCTGCGGATTCATCAACAACCTCCTTCATATAGTCAAATGAGAAATAGAAGTAAGGATGGCTTATGTAGTTGCTGAGGGCAGGATAACCGCCGGTCTGATAAGGACCGAACTGAACAGAGAAGTTTACGTAATCACCTGTTCTGCTCTCAATCGCAGGGCCGGGAACATTAAATACAAAAACCTTATCAGCACTGTCCTTGGGGTTTGTGGATTGGGATATAGTTGTATCACTGTATGCTGTACCGAAAATACCGCCGTAGGTGGAATAGTTTTCACCTGTCAGGGCATCCTTTGTACCCGTCAGCATATTTATACCGCGCTGAACCTTATAGCCTGCACCCATAAGGCTTGCCGCCTCCTCACCGGGTACAGAAGTTTCCACTGCAGTATCTGTTACGGATACAACAGCAGGAGCTGCAAAAGCTACGGTAGAAAATACCATAACAATTGCAAGAAGTACGCTTAAGAACTTTTTCATAAATCTTTTTCTCCTTTTGCGATTTATACAAAAATATACATATAGATTATAGATTATATTTATTAATAATTTATGTATTTTTCCACTCTTGGCATATTTTTTGCTTATAAATTTTCTCCATACTTTTTTAGTAAAAGTGCATAAAAAAGCACACCCGAAAATCGGGTGTGCAAAAACTGTTATGTTTTGATTATTCGGATTAGCTCCAGAGGTCGTCGCCGGGAAGTCCGGATTCGTTACCGAAGTCTTCGCCTGCTTCAACGATGCTGTCAACAATTGCCTGAACTTCTTCAGTGAGATTTCCTGCCGACTGAAGTTCCTTAGCCATTGAGTAGTAGCTTTCTATCATAGGTTCGCCGTAAACAGTGAAATTTTCACCGTTTATTGTCACGTGAGTATAAGTCTTAACTACAATACGTAAGTTGTACTTACCTTCGGGACAGCCGTAAAGCACGCTTGTAAAGATATGGATGTTATCCTCGGAAGCATCGAATACCTTATCTACCTTATCATCGCCGCTGTTCTTGTAAGCAATACCACTCATAACATTTGTAGCCTCAAAGTTGAGCTGTTCGTTATAGTTGTTGAGAAGCTTTTCAAGACCTACAACATAACCGTATTCGGTGATTGTATATTCTGTTGCATCGTACTTAGCTGCTGTGTTTACCTGAGCCTTGAATCTGATACCTGTAGTAGGAACATCCTCGTCGGGAACTCTGAGGTCGCGTGTGCCGTAGTTGAGCATATAGCTGCCCATAGGAACTTCGGAGTATGTCGCATCAGTCTTAACAAGGAAGTATCTCGTTGTTGTAGTATCTGCCACATCAACGATCTCAAGAAGAAGGTTTTCGTCGCCTACGATAATACCGTACTTTGTGTTGTCATCAGCTTCGGAAATCTTATACTCATTGCCATTAACTTCTGCGTATCTTACACCTGTCTTTGTACCGATGTCGATTTCAACATAGCCGTCGGGCTTTGTGCCGTTCTTGATAAGCACGTTTGCATTGACAGACGCCTCAATAGTACCTGCACCTTCTACGTTTTCGAACACGTAAGAACCGGGTTCGAGAACGAGTGTGCTGTTAAGTGTAAGGTTATTTACAGTGATGAGATTTTCGCCTGCTTCGAGAGTTGTATAGGAGTTAACAGAAAGACTTTCGTATGTTTCATCACCCTTCGAACGAGCTTCTACAAACTCAGCATAATCAACTGTCATACCAACACCGTCTGCGCTGTTGCTTGTGTAGAGGCTGAAGCCTGTGATTGTGCCTGTTACTTCGGAAAGGTCGAATGTGTAATCATTTGCACCTACGAGAGTTTCGGCAGTAAATGTATATGTGTTGTCTTCTGTTGTAATTGTAAGCGTGAAGTAGTCGCCTGTATTTACAGTAGACATCGAGATGTTTGTCTTGAATGTGCTGTACTTTGATGCATCAAGGATAAGTGTTGCATCAGAGAAGCCGACTGCCTGACCGTCATAGGAGATAGTAGACATTACGCCGCCTTCAACCTTTGTGTTAAAGCCTGCAACGCCGATACCCTCAAGGTCGCCGTCATTATCGAATGTCCAGTTATCAGCGAGTTCCCATACTGCGTATACAGTCTTAGCAGAAGTCATATTAACACTCTTAACTACTTCGCCGCCTTCTGCCAGAGACCAGCCGAGGAACTTATAGCCGTTTCTGTCGGGAACTGCAACAAGTGCGGGGAATACATATTCGCCTGCTGCATAAGCAAATGCTTCGGGAATATTATTTACTGTTTCGCCTGTAACACCGGACTTATATGTAAGAGTATAGTGCTGAGGCTGACCGGTAATTGTAATTGTCTTTGTTGCATAAGTTGCTTCGTCGTAAATAGACTTTACTGTTACTGTTACTGTACCGTTAATGAGTGCTGTAACAAGACCGTTTTCATCAACAGCTGCAAGGTTTTCGTTATCTACAGACCAGTAAACCTTATCTGTTGCAGATGCGGGATTGGGTACTGCTGTAAGCTGTACTGTGCCACCCGCTTCCGTAATTGTGCTTTCACCTTCAATTGTGAAGCTGTCGGGAAGTGTTACGAGAGTAGGAGCGATTGCTGTAGGAATCTGCTGCTCGAAGATTGCGTATGCACTCTTTGCGATTTCTTCCATACCTTCGTTACCGGGGTGTGTACGGAATTCAACTACTTCGGAGTTTGTATAATCGGGATATTCGTCGAACGCAAGGTATACGTTATCTGCACCCCAGCCGTTTTCGTCACCGATCCATGTATTATCTGCCCAGTAGAAGCCGTATTTTGCACCGACTACCTGCTGTACCTTGGAGGATACGTTTGTGCCCATAGGAGAAATGATAACAACTACGGAGTTTTCGGGTCTGTGAGCGTCAATTACCTTAAAGAGTTCATCATAGAAGAATGTTGCGGATTCTTCATGAGCGTGAGCCGCGTTTTCGGCAAGCTGGATTGTAATAAGGTTAGGCTGTTCCTTGTCCATATATTCAAGGATGGATGCCCACTGAGCCTGCATTGCTGCAAGGGAAACATCGCTGTCCCAGTCTGTAAGGTCGGAAGGAGTACCGGATGCAAGACCCTTCTTCCAAGCCTCTTCGATTACGGCACCGCCCTGCTTCTTGGAGGTGAAGGAGCCGTCAAAGCCTGCTTCAAGTCTCAAACAGAGCTGATAATAGTAGTCAAGTGTAGGATCAGTTGCCGCCATACCTCTGGGGACATCTGTTGAATCCATAAAACCATTATAGAGAGTCTTGTCGGCTGTTGCGAGATAGGGGTGTTCGAGGTAGGAGTTACCGATAAGCATAAGCTTTAAGTCGTATGCTACGGTTCTTCTGGGAATATTTGAAAGTGTAAGCGTAACATCATCTGTAAGAGTATTGCCGTCAACAACAACTGTTGCTGTGATTGTAACAGAACCGTCCTTAAGAGGAGTTACTGTTGCTGTGCCGTCGCTGTTCTTAAGAACAGAAGCAATACCATCAGTATTCATTGCATATTCGATGCTGTAGCTGCCGGCTGTACCTGTTGCCGAGTGAACGATAGGAGTAAGTGTTACAGTCGCATCACCGCTGACTGCTGTAGCATCAGCATCAAGTGTAAGACCGTAGCCGGATGTATTACCGATATCTACGAGAATCTTCTTAACTGCCGTAACAGAAGTATCTTCGTTACTTGTAGCTGTTACTGTTACAACGCAAGTACCTGCAGAACCGCCCTTGATTGTAACGCTGTTGCCGATAAGTGTATAAGAAGCAATTGAAGGATCTGTATCAACGGTAAGTGTGAATGTGTCGTCATATACGCCTTCAAGGTCGCATACAAATGCACCTGTTACTGTAACTGTACCGCTTGCCGCTGTGATAAGGTCTGCGTCTGATGTAAGTTCAAGAGCAAGCTCGGGTGTGAGAACGGGCCAGAGCTTTGCGTTGTTAATTGTAACGCCGCTGACTGCTTCAATAATTACATTTTCGGAATCGCCTGTCCACAGTGTTTCTTCTGTAAGGTCAACGTATACGTCGTAATTTGAAACATTTGCGGGAACTACGATATCCCACTGTGCAAGGTTGAAGTCGATTTCGTTATCGACGCCTGCACTGTTAAGGTAAACAGTTACTCTCTTTGCAGTAGAAGCTGTGTTTGTAACATTTACGGTTACATATTCATAGAGATCAAGGTCAACGCCGGCAAATTCTGAAATTTCAGAGCCGCTTGTAACGCTTGAAGCTACTATTGCATCGTCTGTTACGTAGATTGTATCTGTAAATGAAAGGTCGCCGCTTGTGAATGTAAGGTTTGCAGAGCCTTCGGACACTGCTGTAACTGTTGCTATACCTGTAGCCTTATCATAGCTTACTTCTGCAACGCCTGTATTATCGGAAGTCCAGGTGATTGTGAAGGGGTCAAATTCGGGGTTGCCTGCAAATGATACTGTTGCAACGGCTGTATCGCCTGCCTTCACAAGCTTCTTATCAAGAGTAATCTTACCTGTTTCATTAGCATCTGCTTCGGTTGTTGCATAAAGAATAATATCTTCGTTGTTGTTTTCATCAAGTGTGACAGAACCTACAGTTGCACCGCCCTGTGTCAAAGACCAGTCACCGTAAACGGTAGTACCCGAAAGAATTGCAGAAGGCACAAATGTTTCGAGAAGGTTACCTTCTTCGTCAACTGCAATATAGTCTGTCTTAACTACTGTATCGCCCGCTTCATTATAATATGTAACCTTATAAGCAGGAGCAACAATAATATCATCGAAGAGAAGGTAAGCAGGAACAGTATTGGCTGTGTTCTTACCTGACTGGATAAAAAGGCTCGTGTTGAGGTTCTGACCTGTATAATACTTATTTGCGGTTGTATCATACATGCTGTCGCCTGTAGCATTTACAGTGTAGTCAAGAATCTTTTCGAAATGCTTCCAGCCGTCATTTGCAGTAAGAGCAGGATTGTAAATAGCAAACTCACCTGCTGAAACAGTAGAGTTGAGAAGCCAGAAGGAACTGTTTTCGGTATAGCCTTCGGTGTTGGGTACATACTTCATATAGTCCATTGCAATATACAGATATGTATGACCAATGTCTGTATCAAGGTCGCCGCCAAAATTAAGGATGAATCTGGGGTAACCCTCTTCGTTTACTGCCTGTGTTGCCTGGAACACCTTGCCGCCGCGTTCGCCTGTGGGGTCATCCACTACCGCTAAATCTTCAGCAGGGATAGAACCGGCTGTCGCCCAGGAAATGTCGGATTCGGTGTCACCGTCAAAGGCATTCTTGTTGCCTGTGAGCATGTTGATGCCACGCTTGAGAGCCTTGGCTGCCAAAAGCTCTGCTGCCATATCCTCGCCTCCTACAGCTTCCTCTTCAACGGCAGTATCTGTTACGGTTACTACCGAAGGAGCTGCAAAAGCTACGGTTGAAAGCACCATAGTGATTGCAAGAATTACACTTAGAAGTTTTCTCATAAAAAATTTCTCCTTTTTTTGAGTTTGTGTAAATATACAAATTAATAATACCACAATGTCTTAAGCAGTTTATTTCTTTTTTATGAATTATTTATGACATTAACCGCTTTTGATTGTAGATTTTGCGCCTCGTTTTTTGGTGATTTTGCATATGTATTTTTTTGCTTTTTTATGTATTTTCATCAAACATTGAATATAAAAAAGCCATCTGCACATACAGACGGCTTTCGATGCGTTTACACTATAAAGTACCAATACCCGTCAATCTGAACCATAAAGTGATGGGTCTGATACATATTGTCTATATAAACAAGCAAATCAACGCAGTTTTCAATGCTTGAAGTAGAAATCGGAAGTGATTTTCCGTACATATTATAATAAATCTGAGCAGCATATACGCCGGGTGACTGCGTCGGAGGCATTTCAACGCATCCGTATTCATATTCGTCAAAGCCTGTTATTGAAAGCATATTTGTCTTTAATCCTGCATCAAACTCTTCTTTTGTTGGGACGGGTTCCATACTGAGCCTGCCGTGATCCAGAAAATCGGAGTAATAGAGCTTATAAAGCTCGTCTATGTCACCTGCTCTGCAGACTTCAAGAAACTTATCCGAAAGCTCGGTAAATTCCGTGAACTTATATTTATCCGACAAATCAACTTGTTCAGATTTAACATCCATATCCTCGGGAACCGTAACACTTCTGAGATTTCCGTCATCGTCGAAATAGGAATATGTACTGCCCGGCGTTGCATTGGGCACTATTTTTAAGATATCCTCTGCGGTAAGAAGACCCTCTCCTGCACCTTCAACCTCCGAAGCATCTATAATTTCGGCACCGTCCGCAGCGGCAGCATTATTGGCATTCACCGCAGCAAATATAAAGCACGCGGCAGATGCAAGTACTAACACCGAGAAAATCATAATCATTACAATGCTGGTTTTATCAAGTCCTGTTTTCTTCATTTAATATATACGTTCCTTTCGGGAAATTTACGAATTATTTTATCACACTTCCCTTTATCATAAAACCGAGATTTTGTTAACAATTATCAATCAGTGTCAAAAATATAACAAAGATTATAAAACAAACTAAAGTATTTGAATTTTTTCGGCGTCGTTCATTCAATTTTGAGTAAAATTCGCGCAAAAAACATAAATTATTGGCATTTTTATGAATTTTTTTAAAAAATTATCGCAAAATTGCATTTTACCTATTGCAATACAAAAAAATATGTGATAAACTATGTGCAATGTACAGAATGCACCAATTTTTTCTTTAGTGTATAAAATACATAACATATATTTATTTTGGAGGGAATTATAATGTCCTACTTACAAAAAGTCCTCGACGACTTAAAGGTAAAGAACGCTGAACAGCCCGAGTTTATTCAGGCTGCAACAGAGGTTCTCACGAGCCTTGAACCCGTTATCGCACAGCATCCCGAATATGAAAAGGCAGGTCTTCTTGAAAGACTTGTTGAGCCCGAAAGAACAATTATGTTCAGAGTACCTTGGGTTGACGACAACGGTCAGGTTCAGGTTAACCGCGGCTACAGAGTACAGTTCAACAGTGCTATAGGTCCTTACAAGGGCGGTCTCAGATTCGCCCCCAACGTATATCTCGGTATCATCAAGTTCCTCGGTTTTGAACAGACCTTCAAGAACAGCCTTACAGGTCTTCCCATCGGCGGCGGCAAGGGTGGCTCCGACTTCGACCCCACAGGAAAGAGCGACGGAGAAATTATGCGCTTCTGCCAGAGCTTTATGGATGAGCTCTTCAGACACATCGGTGCCGAAACAGACGTTCCTGCAGGCGACCTCGGTGTCGGTGCAAAGGAAATCGGCTATATGTACGGTCAGTACAAGAGACTCAAGAACGTATACGAAGGTGTTCTCACAGGTAAGGGTACACACAACGGCGGTCTTGCAGGCAGAACTGAAGCTACAGGCTACGGCGTAGTATTCTTTGCAAGAGAAATGTTAAAGCACTTCGGCGAAACACTCGAAGGCAAGACAGTAGTTGTTTCCGGCTTCGGTAATGTTTCTTGGGGTACAGTTCAGAAATTAAACCAGCTCGGTGCGAAGGTTCTCACAATCTCCGGTCCCGACGGTTACATCTACGATCCCGACGGTGTTTCCACAAAGGAAAAGGAAGACTTTATGCTTGAGCTCAGAGCTTCCGGCAAGAATGTCTGCGCACCTTACGCAGAAAAGTTCCCGAATGCAAAGTTCTTCCCCGGTGAAAAGCCTTGGGGTGTTAAGGCTGACCTTTACATTCCTTGTGCTACTCAGAACGAAATCGGCAT